>NZ_RZOM01001749.1:0-645 GCF_003999175.1 Mesorhizobium sp. M7A.F.Ca.ET.027.03.2.1
CAGCCGCGTCATGCGCGAATATGCGCAAGGCGGCTATGAGCTGGTGCTGGGCGATGCCTTCGCCGCCGAGCGTGAATCGCGCCGCACAGCCAAGCAATTCCCGAAGACCGCCTGGCTGTTCGGCTCCGGCGCCGGCCCGGCGGAACCCAATTTCGGCGTCTTCGACAACTGGATCCACGAGCCGGCCTATCTCTCCGGATTGATCGCCGGCAAGATGTCGAAGTCGGGCACGATCGGCGCCGTCGCGGCGATGGGCATTCCGGAAGTCAACCGGCTGGTCAACGCCTTCTTCGCCGGCGCCAGGGAGGTCAATCCCAACATCAAGAAGAAGGTCGCCTTCATCGGTTCCTTCTTCGATCCGCCCAAGGCCAAGGAAGCGGCTGTCGCGCAGATCGACGCCGGTGTCGACGTCATCTATGCCGAGCGCTTTGGCGTCATCGAAGCGGCGGTGGACAAGAAGATCCTCGCCATCTCCAACATGTCCGACCAGTCGAGCCTCGGCCCCGACACGGTCATCACCGGCCCGGTCTGGGACATGTATCCGACGGTCGAGCAGGCGATCAAACTGGTCAGGGCCGGCGTCTTCACCGCGCAGGACTATGGCGACTTCTCGCGCATGGCCAAGGGTGGCTCGCATCTGGCGCC
>NZ_RZOM01000174.1:0-7772 GCF_003999175.1 Mesorhizobium sp. M7A.F.Ca.ET.027.03.2.1
CGCAGGCGCAGGGCGAAAAGGGCCACAACGCCATTGCACTGGTGCTGCGGCTGCCGAACCAGATGATCATGCTGGTCGGCCGCGACCTTGGCGAGCCGGAGCGGTTTCGTGCGGTCATCCGCCGTGCGCTGATGCTGGCGCTCGGCATGATGGGGCTGGGCGGATTGCTGATCTGGTTTTTTGTCGGTCGCGCCGCGCTGAAGCGCATCGACAGCGTGTCGGAAGCCAGCCGCCGCATCATGGGCGGCGATCTGTCGGGCAGGCTGCCGGTGACGGGGGTTGGCGATGAGTTCGACCGGCTCTCCGAAAATCTCAATGCCATGCTGGCCAGGATCGCCACGCTGAATGAAGGCTTGAAGCAGGTTTCCGACAACATCGCGCATGATCTAAAGACGCCGCTGACCCGGCTCCGCAACCGGGCCGAAGCGACGCTTTCGGGCAAGCAAAAGCCCACCGACTACCGGCAGGCGTTGGAAGGCACCATTGCCGAGTCGGACCAGTTGATAAAAACCTTCAACGCCATCCTGATGATTTCCCGGCTGGAGGCTGGCTACTCCTCGGAGAACACCAACCGCGTCGATCTGGCGGAGGCCGTGCGCGATGTCGTCGAACTCTACGAGCCGGTGGCGGAAGAGGCAGGCGTGTCGCTGGAAGCAGACGCGCGCGAGGCGGTGTCCGTCAACGGCAACCGCGAACTGATCGGCCAGGCGCTGTCGAACATCGTCGACAACGCCATCAAATATTCCACCGGCGCCAATGCCCAGCCGGCGGTGCGCGTCACGCTCGAGCGAGCCGGTGCGGACGTTCGCCTGTCGGTTGCCGACAATGGACACGGCATTCCGGATGATGGCGACCGCGCGCGCGCCACGGAACGTTTCGTGCGGCTGGAGAAGAGCCGTTCGCAGCCGGGTTCCGGTCTTGGCCTCAGCCTCGCCAAGGCGGTCATGACGTTCCACAATGGCCGGCTTGAACTCTTGCCTGGCAATCCCGGATTATCCGTGGTCATGAGTTTCCCAGCACGGGAGGATCACTGATGAGCACGGCTGCGAGGGCGAAAGATTGGCTGCTGAAGCCGGCGACCAGCCTGGCTCCGCTGGACGAAGACCGTGCGCGGCTGGAACTGGCCGAGATCGCTTCCGCGGCACGCGAAGAAGGACTGACGCGGCTGGCCAAGTTCCTGGCCGGCAAGGGCGAGGGCCAGGATTTCCTTGCCGCCGTCTTCGATCTGTCGCCGTTCCTGCGCGATACCGCACGTCGCCGGCCGCAAATCCTGGACGGGCTGTTCGAGCAGACGATCGAGGCTCGGCTGAAGGTGATCGGCGCCGCCATCGACCAGGTGCATCCAGCCGAAGCAGTCTCGGAATCCGGCTTGATGATGGAGCTGCGCCAGTGGAAGGCGGAGGCGCATTTCCTCATCGCGCTGGCCGATCTTGCCGGCGAAGCCGAAACGGCGCTGACGGTCCGGCGGTTGAGCGACCTCGCAGACGCCTGTACCCGTGCGGCCGTCGACTTCCTGCTGCGCGACGCGCATGGCCAGGGCAAACTCAAACTGCCGGATGTCGGCAATCCGTCGAAACAGTCGGGCTGGATCCTGCTCGCCATGGGCAAGCTCGGCGCGCATGAGCTGAATTTTTCCTCCGACATCGATCTGGTGGTTTTCTTCGATCCGGAAGCGCCCGCCGTCGTCGATCCGCTCGACGCCACCGAGTTGTTTTCGAGGCTGACGCGCCGCCTGGTGCGCATCCTGCAGGACCGCACCGAATACGGTTATGTCTTCCGCACCGATCTGAGACTGCGCCCAGACCCCGGTTCGACACCGCTGGCGATCCCGGTCGAGGCGGCACTGCGCTACTACGAGGCGCGCGGCCAGAACTGGGAGCGCGCCGCGATGATCAAGGCACGCCCGGTGGCAGGCGATCTGGCCGCGGGTGCGGCCTTCCTCAAGGAGTTGCAGCCCTATATCTGGCGCAAATACATGGACTACGCGGCGATTGCCGACGTCCATTCGATCAAGCGCCAGATCCACGCCCACAAGGGCCATGGCGAGATTGCGGTCAAGGGCCACAACGTCAAGCTTGGCCGCGGCGGCATTCGAGAGATCGAGTTCTTCGTCCAGACCCAGCAGCTCATCGCCGGCGGACGCTTCCCTGAACTGCGTGGCCGCGAGACCGTGCCGATGCTCGGCGAGCTTGCGACCCGCGGCTGGATCACCGCCGAGGCGCGCGATGCGCTTGCCCGCCAGTACTGGTTCCTGCGCCGCGTCGAGCATGCCGTGCAGATGGTTGCCGACGAGCAGACGCACACGCTGCCGGAAGATGATGAAGGCTTGGAGCGTATCGCACGCATGCTCGGCTTTGCCGATGCTTCTGCCTTTTCTCAAGCGTTCCGTGCCTCGCTGCAGCAGGTCGAACGTCACTACGCGGCACTGTTCGAAACAGCACCCGAACTGTCGACCGGCATCGGCAACCTGGTCTTCACCGGCGATGTGGACGATCCCGATACGCTGCACACCTTGCACGGGCTCGGTTTTCAGCGGCCAAGCGACATCTGCCGCGTCATCCGTGGCTGGCATTTCGGCCGCTATCGCCTCACCCAGTCGGCGGAGGCACGCGAGCGGCTGACGGAACTGACGCCGGCGCTGCTGCGCGCCTTCGGCCAGACGCGCCGGGCCGACGAAGCTCTGATGCGCTTCGACGAGTTTCTCGCCGGCCTGCCGGCTGGCATCCAGCTGTTCTCCCTGCTGCAGTCCAATCCTGCCCTGCTGAAGCTTCTGGCGACGATCATGGGGGCCGCCCCCCGGCTGGCGGCGATCATCACCCGCAGGCCGCATGTCTTCGATGGTTTGCTCGACCCGGCCTTGCTCACCGAATTACCCGACCGCGCCTATCTGTCGGCGCGGCTTTCCGCCTTCGTCGAGGGCGACCGGCTGTACGAGGATGTGCTCGACCGGCTGCGCATTTTTGCCTCCGAGCAGAAATTCCTGATCGGTGTCCGGCTGCTCGCCGGCTCGATCGATCCGGCGCGGGCCGGCCGCGCCTTTTCTGATCTGGCGGATCTCACCATCGAGGCTGCGTTGCAGGCGGTGACGGCCGAATTCGCGGCCCGCCACGGCACCATTGCCGGCGGCGTGGTTGCGCTGCTCGGTATGGGCAAGCTTGGCAGCCGCGAGCTGACCGCCGGATCGGACGTCGACCTGATCCTGCTCTACGACCACGCGTCGGATGCCGAAGAGTCCGATGGCGACAAGCCGCTGGCACCTTCGCATTACTACACCCGCATGACGCAAAGGCTGATCGCGGCGGTGTCCGCGCCGACGGCGGAGGGGGTGCTCTACGAACTCGACCTGCGCCTGCGGCCGTCCGGCAACAAGGGACCGGTGGCCACCCATATCGATGCCTTCAAGAAATACCAGCGCCAGGAAGCCTGGACTTGGGAACACATGGCGCTGGTCCGCGCCCGCGCCATTGCTGGCGACGCCAGCCTGTGTGGCGAGGTTGAAGCGGAAGTAGCGGCGGTGCTGGGCCAGCCGCGCGATGCTGCAAAGGTGATGGCCGAGGCGGCGGACATGCGGGCTATGATCCAGAAGGAAAAGCCGCCGCGCGATCTCTGGGACATCAAGCTTATTCCCGGAGGATTGATCGATCTGGAATTCATCGCCCAGGTGGCCGTCATTACCGGGCAGGTCGAGACCGGACGCCGCGCCACCGGCACCGCCGAGATCCTGTCGCGCCTCGCACCGGGCTTCGCCGATGCCGGGATCAGGCAGGAGCTTGGCGACGCCTACGCGCTCTATCTTGCACTGACCCAGATGACGCGGCTGTGCCTCACCGGAGCCTTTGAGCGCGACGACGTTCCGCCGGGGCTTTCGGATCTGCTTCTGGCGGTGACCGACTTGCCGGATTTCGGTGTGCTGGAAGCACACCTCAAGGAGACATCGCAGAAGGTCAGGAAGGACTTCGACCTTTTGCTTCGTACGGGATGACCGTGAAGCGATCGTTCGGAGTATCGGACAAAAATGAGACCCTGTTTGGGGAAATCCGATGCTCAAGCAAAGAGATAGAGCCGGCGGAAAATCTCACGCTGCAACCTTGATCGCCAGCACGGCCCTCTTCACCGGAATGCGCACCGACACGATCGTGCCGACACCTTCGCTCGACCGGATCTTCAGCGCGCCGCCCTGAAGCTCGGCCAGCGAACGTGAGATGGCAAGGCCAAGGCCAGACCCGGCATGGCTCTTGGAGAACTGGTTCTGCACCTGCTCGAAGGGCCGTCCGAGCTTGCCGAGCGCCTCCTTGGGGATGCCGCAGCCATTGTCCTCGATCGTCAGCACCAGCGCACCGGATGTGTTGCGGGCCCTGACCGATATGTGGCCGCCCTGGCCGGTGAACTTCACCGCATTGGACAAAAGGTTGATGACGATCTGCTTGATCGCACGGCGATCGGCGACCAGCGTCAGCGCATCGGCAATGCGCGTTTCCACGGTGATGGCCTTTTGCGCCGCCTGCAGCGAAACGACGCGTACGGTTTCGCTGATCAGCGGGCCGAGGTCGATTTCTTCCCGGTCCAGAGAGAACTGGCCAGCCTCGATCTTGGACATGTCGAGAATATCGTTGATGACGCCCAGCAGATATTTGCCGCTGCTGTTGATGTCGGTGGCATATTCCTCGTAGCGCTCCGATCCGAGTGGGCCGAACAGCCCTTGCTCCATCAGTTCGGAGAAGCCGATGATCGCGTTCAGCGGCGTGCGCAACTCATGCGACATGTTGGCCAGGAATTCGGATTTGGCCCGGTTCGCCGCTTCGGCCCGTTCGGTTTCCTTCATGTATTTGCGGTTGAGGTCGACCAGTTCGCGCGAACGCTCCTCCTCGGCCCGCCGCGCGAGGCTGAGATCATGGATCGTTGCCATCAGCCGCCGCTCGCTGTCGACCAGCTTCTCCTGGTGCAGCTTGATCTGGGTGATGTCGGAGCCGACCGAGACGATGCCGCCGTCCCGGGTCTTCAGTTCGTTGACCTGCAGCCAGCGGCCGTCGGCCAGCTGCCGCTCGAAAGTGGCGCCGCCTTGCAGGCCGCTGGTGTGGGCAAGGCGCCGTTCGGAAGCAAAGGCCAGCATGCGTTCTTCCAGCGCCGCGCGCGCGGTGCCCGGCATCACGTCGCGGTCCGAAAGCCCGTTGTCCTGCTGGTATTTGGAATTGCACATGATCAGGCGCTGCGTCGAATCCCACAGCACGAAGGATTCGTTGATGTTCTCGATCGCCGTTCTGAGGCGAAGGTCGGCAGCCTCAGAACGCAGCGCCAGATGACGCTGTTCGGTGACGTCGACGGCAATGCCGATCAGCTGGATCTCCGGCGCTTCCGGATCGATGACCTGTGCCCGTGCGCGCATCCAGACCCATTGGCCGTCCGCATGGCGCATGCGGAACACCTGGTCGATGTGGTCGATCTCGCGTGCGACGATTCTGTTGGCGAGCTCGAACAGATCGCCGTCCTCGGGATGGATGATCTGGTCGACCTCGCCGAAGGACAGCATCGTGTCGCAGGGCTTGTAGCCGAGCATGTCATACATCGAGCGTGACCAGTACATCTTGCCGCGCACCATGTCCCAGTCCCACAGGCCGCAGCGGCCGCGCACCAGCGCCATGTCGATGCGCTGATGCGCTTCGAGGTAGATACGGTCAGCCGCCTGCGCACGCGCCGCCTGGCCGAAATAGGCATAGAGGATGACGATCAGCACACCGGCCGTCAGCACGAACAGGGTGACGTTCAGCGAAACAGTCTTGCGCCATGCATCGAAAACCGCGTCCTGTGGCACCAGGGCCGCCGATGCACCCTTTCCGCCATTCGCCAGGCTGACCGCCGCGTACCAATCCCGTCCGTCGATGTTGACGTCCATGACGCCGGCACGATCGCCGAACATGAACAAGGGCTGGCCGCCCTCGACGAGGCCGTCGAGCGAATGGCCCTGCCATGGCATCGAGCGCGGCGTCACCGCGACGATCTTGAAAGCGCTGTCGGTGATGACAAGCACATGGCTGCGGCCCATCGCGCCCTGACGGCTGGTGGTCTCCAGCAGATCCTGTATGGCGCCGGGCACCGTTTCCGAGGTTGTGGCGAGCGAACTGGCCAGCTGGCCCGCCGCCAGCGTCAGGATCGCCTTGGCATTGCGCTCGACATCGTCGCGCTCGTTCATCAGCGACAGCACGCGCAGCGCCGCGATGACGATCAGGAAGGTGATGATGAGGACGGGTATTGATCGGCGCAGCAGCGGCTCGGCGGCCAGAAGCCGCCGGTAGGCCGGTTCGGCGATGAGCCGCGTATTCCCGGCAAGACCGTCGCCGCGCGTCTCGCGATGCGCAAAAACCGTCCGTCCGGGCGCGCCCCACGCGTCCGCCTTCGCCATAAATGGCACTCCCCGAATTGCCTATGCTGCTTGGTGATCCGGCAAACGCCGCACTTCCGAATCGTCAGTAAAGAATCAAAGGTGATTCGCCTTGTCCAGTGGTCCGGCCAAAAAAGATTAAAAATCGACTAAAATAATCGCTTTTACCGACGCTATGCCAGGCGCCGGTAGCTAGGAAAGGCTCCTACGCCAGCGTGCGCTCGACAATATCCCGCAGATCCGCCGACAGGTTTTCGGCGCCGGCGATCGACAGCAGCGCTTCCCTGGCCTTGGCCTGCCGCAAAGGTTCGAGCGAACGCCACGATCTGAGCGCCGTCGCCAGCCTGGCCGCCACTTGCGGGTTGCGCTTTTCAACCTCGAGCACAGTCTGGGCAAAGAACCAGTAGCCTTCGCCGTCAGCACGATGAAAGCCGGTCTGGTTGGCGCTGGAGAAGGTGCCGATCAGCGAGCGAACTCGATTCGGATTGCCCATCGAGAAGGCCGGGTGGTTGGTCAGGGCCTTCACGGTGTCGACGGTTTGCGGTCCCGGAACGCTGGCCTGGATCTGGAACCATTTGTCCATGACCAGCGGGTCGGATCCATAGGTCGTCTCGAAAGCCGCCAGCGCCTCGACCGCCTCGGCCGAACCGTGGTGACGATGCGCAAGCACGGCAAGTGCTGCCGCGCGGTCGGTCATGTTGGTCGCCGACTGGAAATGCCCGGCGGCGAGTGCTGCTCCGCCCGGCTGCAGCGACAGATAATCCAGCAAGGTGTTGCGCAAGGCGCGTCGTCCGGCGCTCGCCGCGTCGGGGCTGAACGCTGCTTTGTCGGCAAGGCCGCGGTAAAGGCCCGAAAAAACGTCCCGGTTCGCAGTGCCGATCGCCAACGCCAGTGCCTCGCGAGCCGCATAGATAGCATCGGGGTCGATGTTCCGGCCGATGTCGCGGGCGATGTCGGCTTCGCCGGGCAATGCCAGCGCCAGTGCTCGATAGGCCGGCTCCAGCGTCTCGTCGCCGGCGATGCTGCCGGCGAGTTCGATCAGCCGCGGCGCAAAGGCCGGCTGCTTGCCGCCGAGGATCTCGCGGAAGGCGGTGATCAGTGCATCAGTCAGCAATGTATTGAAGGCCTGCCAGCGCGAGAAGGCGTCGCTGTCATGGCGGGCGAGAAAGAACTGGTCGTCGGCTTTCTGCTCGACGGACAATGTCACCGGCGCCGAAAAGCCGCGGTTGAGCGACACGGCCGGGCGCTCGGTGACGCCTGAAAACCGCACCATGTGGCGACGCTTGCGGATATGGATGACGCCGTCCTCGACGCTGGCGCCTTCGACGCCGCTATATGGCACAGGCTTGCCGCCGGCGCCGATCAGGCCGAAAGCCAGCGGGATGTGCATCAGCCG
>NZ_RZOM01001750.1:0-645 GCF_003999175.1 Mesorhizobium sp. M7A.F.Ca.ET.027.03.2.1
GTGCTGGCGAACCCTACCTGATGGATGCGCTGACAGCAGTCTTCATCGGCATGACATGCTTCCGTCCGGGCAGGGCATCCGTCGAAGGAACGATCATCGGCGTCATCATCATCGGCATGCTCGACAATGGTCTCAATCTCCTCGGCGCGCCCTTCTACCTGCAAAACATCGTGCGTGGCGTTGTGATGATCGCGGCTGTCGCCCTTGCGGTACTGCGTGGCGAAATCCGCTTCTTCTGAAAGGATAATATCGTGTCCCAGGATCAAACCCAGCTTGCGGCCAGCGCCGGCGGTTCCGCATTGCCCAAACGCAACAGCCAGCTTATCGATCTCTACCGTGTCATGCGGCGCATCCGCACCTTCGAGGAACGCGTCGGAGAACTCTTCATCCGCGGCCAGTCGGCAGGCTCGATGTTGCATCTGTCGATCGGCGAGGAATCGAGCGCTGCAGGTGTCTGTGCCGCTATGCAGCCGCAGGATACGTTCACAACGCACCATCGCGGGCATGGCATCTTTCTTGCTCGTGGCGCTGACCCCAAGCAAATGATGGCCGAGATCGGCGGCAAGGAGACGGGCTACTGCAAGGGCAAGGGTGGGTCCATGCATATTGCCGACATGGCACTTGGCCATCTGGGCGCTAATGCTA
>NZ_RZOM01001751.1:0-645 GCF_003999175.1 Mesorhizobium sp. M7A.F.Ca.ET.027.03.2.1
GATCTCGGCCATGATGGGAAGAGCGCGCATGTCGGAGACCAGCGTGTTGTAGCCGAAGGAGGCGCCGCGCTCGGTGGTCAGCACATTGGCATTGCCGGAACCGGTGATCTTGGCGACGACGTTCTTCATGTCCCAGGGGGCGAGGAACTGCCCCTTCTTCACATTGATCACCTTGCCGGTTTTCGCCGCGGCGACCAGCATGTCGGTCTGGCGCGACAGGAAAGCCGGAATCTGCAGGACATCGACATGCGGCGCGACGATGGCGCACTGCTCCTCGGTGTGGACATCGGTCAGCACGGGGAGCGAAAATTCCTTGCGCAGTTCGTCGAAGACGGGAAGGGCTGCGTCCATGCCGGCGCCGCGCGTCGCCGACAGCGAGGTGCGGTTGGCCTTGTCGTAGCTGGTCTTGTAGACGAGGCCTATGCCGAGCCTGCCGGTCAGTTCCTTCAGTGCGCCGGCCATGTCGAAGGCATGCTGGCGCGATTCAAACTGGCACGGGCCGGCGATCAGGGACAAAGTCGCCCTGTTGTCGAAGACGACATTGCCGACGGCTACAGACGAATTGGGCGCCATCGAATTGGACGCTTGCGGCTTGCTCATGGGATCTCCCGGAAGATAAAGGCCGCGCCCTGTCCGGGTGCACGC
>NZ_RZOM01001752.1:0-645 GCF_003999175.1 Mesorhizobium sp. M7A.F.Ca.ET.027.03.2.1
CTCCCGCGACTCGACCATCCCCGAACGCCGAACAATCCCCCGTGCGATAGCCGCCATGCACGATCAGTTCGGCAAGCGCCTTGCCGACCGCCGGCGCCTGCTGCAGGCCGTGGCCGGAGAATCCGTTGGCGAAGATGAAATTGCCGACTTCGGGATGCGGGCCGATCACCGCGTTCTGGTCGAGCGTGTTGTAGTCGTAGTGGCCGGCCCAGGCGCGGGTCGGCTTGATTGCCTCGAAGGCGGGAATGCGGGTCGCCAGCACCGGCCAGATCACCTCTTCGAACAGCGGCCAGTTTACCTCGAAGTCACCGGGATCGGGTGCGCAGTCGCCTTCCTCCGGTTCGGCGCCGCCGGTGAGGTAGACCGAGCCTTCCGGACGGACATAGATGCCGGAGGGATCGACCAGCAGCGGCATGTCGGCATATTTCTCGCGCGCCTCGAAGACGAAGACATTGCGCTTGCGCGGCTCGACCGGCAGTTCAAGCCCGGCCATGGCAGCCACCTTGCCGGCGTTCGGGCCGGCGGCGTTGACGACGATGCCGGCCTTCAGCGTCTCGCCATTGCCGAGGCTCACGCCGGTGACGCGATTGCCATCGCGCGCGATGGCGGTGACATCGGCGGTGATGAAATCGCCCTTCTTCTGCC
>NZ_RZOM01001753.1:0-640 GCF_003999175.1 Mesorhizobium sp. M7A.F.Ca.ET.027.03.2.1
CAGATAGGTTGTGATGGATTCGGCAGCGGCATCGATATTGCGATGCGTCATCATCACGCCCTTGGGGCGGCCGGTGGAGCCCGAGGTGTAGATCAGCATGGCGAGGTCGATGTCGATCCCGCCATGGCGAACGGGCACGGGCGCGACCTTGAGACAATCCTCGAAGGAGGCAGCGCCATCCGGCGTATGGCTGGATGGCGCTTGCGTCGACGCGACGAAGAGCGGTTGGTCCGACAGCGCACGCGCCTGGATTACGACAGGCATCAGCTTGGCCTGGGTCAGGATCGCCGCAGCCTCGCAATCGTCGATGACATAAGCGAGCTTGTCGGCCTTGGTGGAGGCGTTGATCGGGCTGAAGGTCGCGCCCGCCTTGAGAACCGCGAAGATCGAGACGGCGGCTTCCCAGCAATTGTCCATGAAGACGAGAACGCGGTCGCCGCGCTGCACGCCGTTCGCGGCGAGAGCGGTCGCGAGCCGGTTCGACAGATCGTCGAGCTCGTCATAGCGCAACCGCTTCCGGTCGGTGACAAGCGCCGTCTTCGCGCCATGCGCGGCCGCGTTCGTGATGAGGAATTGCTCGACCCGCATGAGCTCGGGCCTTCCGCTGCCAGCCGTCACGCCGCGACGAGCGATGCGGCCT
>NZ_RZOM01001754.1:0-639 GCF_003999175.1 Mesorhizobium sp. M7A.F.Ca.ET.027.03.2.1
CTTCACGCCCTTCATATTGACGATGAAGCCGACGCCGCAGGCGTCATGCTCGTTGCGCGGATCGTAGAGGCCCTGGGCGGAAAAGCCGTTGGCGGTTCGGCTAATATTGGATCGCAAGGTGGTTTTGACGGTTGCCGCTTTCGTCTGCGCGGCCTGGCCGTTCGTCGCAGAGTGCGTCATGTCCGTCATCTCCTGTCCTCCATTCCCAGCCATTCAGGCGCTGGTTTGCCTCGGCAAGCGCTTGGCTCACCCTGATCCTTGTGGCACGTCTTGCGAAATCCTTGCCGAACCAGGCGGCTTTCCGCATGGATCGCATCTGGTAATCGTACAGGCCAGAGTCTGGCTGTCCACCTGTCGCTCGCGGCAACAGCCGGAGAGGCCCAATGATACGCCAATCCGGCTCGTTTTGTGCGACAAAATAAGACAGCACTACTGTCCTAAATTTTTATGGCAGAAATCCGGGACGCACACAAGACCGATTCACAAAAAACTTGGGCTTTTCGCGACAGAAAATGTCGTCAAGTCTGGGAAAAACGTAAGCTTCAGTCGTCGACCTGGGCTTTGCCGGTTGGCTGGCTTTACTGTTTTTCCGGCGCCTGGCCCCTTGCGGTCCGCTCGCGAAACCGGTCAACTTCAGAC
>NZ_RZOM01001755.1:0-639 GCF_003999175.1 Mesorhizobium sp. M7A.F.Ca.ET.027.03.2.1
TCTTCCTGGTCCATGGTGGCCGGAATGGCGTGCCGCGTCTCGTGCATCACTTCCTCGACCTTGACCGAACGCTTGGTGCGCAGGATCTGGTCGAGGTCGATGGCGCCGAGCAGCTTGAAGCTCGGATCGATGACGAAGATCTGGCTGAAGCGCTCGGGCAGATTCTGGTCGTCGCGCATGTAGTCGATGGTCTGGCCGATCGTCCAGAACGGCGGCACCGCGACGAACTCGGTCTGCATGCGGCGGCCGGCCGTCTCTTCGGGATAGTCGAGCGAGCGGCGCAGCCTGATCCGCTCGGTGAACGGCAGCTGCGACAGGATCTCGTCCTGATCCTCCTTCTCGAGGTCTTCGAGAATGTAGACGGCGTCGTCGGAATCGAGCTCCTGTACCGCCTGCGCGATCTGCGCATTGGGCAGACTGTCGACGATCTCCATACGGATCGCCTCGTCGACCTCGGTCAGCGAGGAGAAGTCGAAATCGGCGCCCAGGAGCTCGACCAGCGCGTGGCGCTGTTCGGGATGCAGCGCCTCGAGCAGGTCGCCGAGTTCCGACTGGTGCAGGTCGTCGACTTCATGCTTGAGGGTCAGCGTGTCGCGGTCGGCGATCGCCGCGCCAATCCGCGCCAGGAAGGACGAAAGC
>NZ_RZOM01001756.1:0-636 GCF_003999175.1 Mesorhizobium sp. M7A.F.Ca.ET.027.03.2.1
TTCGCCGCTGTCGTCATCGGCGGGGTCAGCCTGAAAGGCGGTGTCGGCACCCTCCCCGGCGTGTATGCCGGCGTACTTTTGCTCTCGGCCATCAACACGGCGATCAATTTGATGGGCCTGCCGGCCAATTTCACCCAGGTGATCCACGGCCTGCTGGTGTTGGCCGCAGTGCTGCTCGACGCCTTCAAGCAAACCATTCGCCAAAGACTCGCATGACAGGACGGCTCGCATGACCAATCGGTTACAAGACAAGGTAGCGCTGATCATCGGCAGCGCCCGCGGCATCGGCAAGGGCATTGCGCTACGCTTTGCCGAGGAAGGCGCAAGGCTGGTGCTGGCCGACACCGAGGCCGAGGCCGGGCAAGCCACCGCTGACGAACTGGGCGCCCCCTTCATCCGCACCGACATCTCGCAAATGAGCGACGCCGAGGCCGCCGTGGCGCTGGCGCTGAAGCAGCATGGCCGCCTCGATATCATCGTGCAGAATGCCGGCATCTATCCCTGGCAGCTGATCGAGAACACCAGCGCCGACGACTGGGACCGCGTCATGGCGGTCAACCTGCGCGGCACCTTCAATGCCAGCCGCGCGGCCTTGGCGCCGATGAAGGCGCCAGGCTTCGGCCGTATGCTCTACAC
>NZ_RZOM01001757.1:0-634 GCF_003999175.1 Mesorhizobium sp. M7A.F.Ca.ET.027.03.2.1
ATCCGTTCCATCGACGCTGAGGCCAAGGCAATCGAACTGTCCGGCGGCAACCAGCAGAAGGTGGTGATCGCCAAGTCGATGATCCAGCAGCCAGACCTGATCATTTTCGATGAGCCGACGCGTGGCGTTGACGTCGGCGCCATCGCTGAGATCCACAGGTACCTGAACCAGCTTGCCGACGAGGGCAAGGCCGTAGTCGTGATCTCGTCGTACCTGCCGGAGATCATGTCCCTATCGGACCGTCTGCTCGTCTTCCGCAAGGGCAAGGTGGTGGAGGAGTTCTCCGCCCTGGAGGCGACCGAAGAGAAGGTCATGTACGCGGCCATCAATTAGCGCAAACGCCCGAGCCCCGGATTGCGCATCTGCCAACACAGCAACTATCGGAAAGTCAGATGAGCATTCCTTCACTTTCAAATCCAAGAAGCGGGCGCCAGCTCGAAGGACGACATGTCGTGCTGTTCGGCGCGGGGACGGCCAACGATGTCGAGAAAGGCTGGAGCCTTGGGCGGGTAAGTGACACGGTCCATGGCGTCGGCAAAGCCACGGCGCTTGTCTATGCCCGCCATGGCGCGGCCGTCACCTGTGTCGATATCGACCTGGACGCGGCGACCGCGACGGCAGAACTCATCCGGAG
>NZ_RZOM01001758.1:0-633 GCF_003999175.1 Mesorhizobium sp. M7A.F.Ca.ET.027.03.2.1
ATTTGATGTTAAAGAAAAAATGCTGAAAAATCAAGATCATAAAGTGGCCGTGGCCCCGATGATGGACTGGACGGACCGGCATTGCCGGTTCTTCCACCGCCAGCTGACAAGCCATGCGCTGCTTTACACCGAGATGGTGGTGGCCGACGCGGTCATCCATGGCGCGCGCGAGCGGCTGATCGGCTTCGATGCGGTGGAACATCCGGTCGCGCTGCAGCTCGGCGGCTCGGATCGTGAAAAGCTCGCCGAGGCTGCCCGCATTGGCGAGGCCTTTGGCTATGACGAGATCAACCTCAATGTCGGCTGTCCGTCAGACCGCGTCCAGTCGGGCACGTTCGGTGCCTGCCTGATGAAAGTGCCGGACCTCGTCGCCGGCTGCATCGCGGCGATGAAAGCGGCGGTGAAGATCCCCGTGACCGTTAAATGCCGTATCGGCGTCGACGAGCAGGATCCGGAGCCGGCCCTGGATGCGCTGGCGGATGGGGTTTTCGATGCCGGCGCCGACGCGTTGTGGGTGCATGCACGCAAGGCGTGGCTGGAAGGGCTGAGTCCCAAGGAAAACCGAGACATCCCGCCGCTCGATTACAGCAGAGTCTATCGACTGAAGGCAAAAAAGAATAACAAATTCATAGG
>NZ_RZOM01001759.1:0-633 GCF_003999175.1 Mesorhizobium sp. M7A.F.Ca.ET.027.03.2.1
TCCCGAGCACCGGGATGTCCGACAGAAGCGGGATCGGCAGTGTCTGAAACCCCTTGATGTTGGGCGGCACCGACTGCTGGCCGAAGATCAGCCGGTAGAGGAAATAGGCGAGGCCCGACGAGAACAGCGTCACGCCGATGCCGCAGACATGCTGGCTGAGGCCGAGCGCCACGGTGAACAGCGCATGCAGCGCGCCCATCAGCATGCCGGTCAGCACTGCCGCCAGCACGCCGAGCCACAGGCTGCCGCTGAGGCTGGCGGCGGTAAAGCCGGTCATCGCCGACAACAGCATGATGCCTTCGATGCCGAGATTGAGCACGCCAGCCCGCTCCGAGAACATTTCGCCGAGCGTCGCGAAAGCCAGCGGCGTGGCGATGCGGATGATCGCGGCCAGGAAGCCGACCTGGAAGATCTGTTCGAACACCGCGCTCATCGGGCAACTCCGACGCGGCGGATGCGATAAGCGGTGAACAGCAGCGCCACCAGCATGGCAAGCAGCGCCGTCCCCTGGATGACATCGCTGAGGAAGGCCGGAACGCCGGTCGCCCGCGACATCGCCTCGGCGCCGGTCATCACGGCGGCAAGGAAGATCGCCGCCGGCACGACGCCAAGCGGGTTGAGCCGCGCCAGCAT
>NZ_RZOM01000175.1:0-7762 GCF_003999175.1 Mesorhizobium sp. M7A.F.Ca.ET.027.03.2.1
GTCTTACAATGTAAGGCGTAACTAGAATGACCAGTTCTGACTCCTCTTTTTGAAACGAGGTCGAGCGAAAAAGCGGTCCCAGGATCGGCAGTTCTCCGAGCCAGGGAAAGGCCCTGACATCATTGTTGACGTTCCGCCTGATTAGACCGCCGATTGCGAAGCTCTGGCCGCTGGCGAGTTCGACGACCGTATCGGCTCGGCGCGTGGAAACTGCCGGCACGGAAATTCCGTTGATTTGCACGGCACCTTGCGTCGACAGTTCACTGACTTCGGGCGTTACGTGAATGTTGATTTGATTGTTGCTGAGAACTGTCGGCACAAATTCCAGACTGACGCCGAAGTGACGGAATTCAACCGATACCTGCCTGTTTTCCTGCAGGACAGGAATGGGAAATTCGCCGCCCGCGAGAAAGCTGGCCTTTTCACCCGACATAGCGGTGAGGTTCGGCTCAGCCAGGACGGAAGCTATATGCTCCTTGGCGAGCGCGTCGAGAACCGCGCTGACGTTGACGGCACCGTTGTCGAATCCGATTTCTGCTGTACCGCCACCCTGGGTTGAACCAGACCCAGCGCTTGCAGCGCTTCCGCTTAGAACGCCCACTTTGAAATTGCCGATTTGACCGAAGGCGGACAAGTTGACGCCGAGTGACTTCATGGCGCTGCGTGAGACTTCGGCTACGCGCACGCTGAGGTTAACTTGCAGGGATCCAGCGACCTTGATGTTGTTGACGACTTGCGCTCCGTCGCCCAGATATTGCTCAGTGACTCTTTTTGCGGTGTCGGCGACCTCTGCGTCGGGCGCCGTCCCGCTAAGGATTGCGCCGCGCGGCGTATAGTTGACGCGGATGGGATAGTCGCCGACCTGCTCCCGCAACATGGCGCGTAAATCCCCGATCGGTTGCGTGACAACGATACGCAATTCGGCGAGAGGCTCGCCATTGCCATCCAAGGCGAATAGGCTGGTCCGCCCCGATTTCTTGCCAAAGACGAAGATTGTTTTGCTCGATGGCGCCTGAAAATCCGCGATCGTGGGGTCAGCAACAAAGATGGTCGTGGCTGGCGCGGGCAGATGAACGGTCTCCCCGAGCGAAGAGGAAAGGGTCAGCGTGGCGTTGATGCTATTCGAAGCCGCATGCGGCGGGCCTTTGTCCTGCTTGTTTTGCGCCGCGACACCAAGTGGGAAAGTCACAATAAGCGCGCAGAGGAGATGGCCCAGGTAACGGGGAACTGCAGGTCTTGTAACCTTGTTGGCGATCGCCCGCCAATTGAGCGCATGGCAAGGATGTTGAAGGATCAGCAAAATAGATCTTCTTTCGATTCGACAAACTATGCGGACGAGGCGTCAGTCAATTCTAGGATGTAACCAATGCCTCGGATGGTCTTGATCCGTGGCGTTGCACCTGATCTGGTCAGATGTCCCCGTAAACGATAAATTCCGACTTCAAGCGCGTTGGCAGACACGTCGTCGTTGAATGAATAGAGGTGATCTTCCAATTGCGCACGGGGCACGATGCGGCCTGCCCGGTTAAGCAGGTGCTCTAGAATACAGAGTTCGCGACGTGCGATCATCATTGGGTGCCCATCAACGAAAACCTGGCGGGCGACCGGATCAAAGTCGAGATTGCCAAATACGAGCCTCAGGTCGGTCATCTGTGTCGCCCGGCGCAGAATGGCTCTCATTCTGGCAATAAGCTCATCGGTAGAGATGGGTTTGAGCAGAAAGTCGTCCGCACCACCGTTGAAGATCGCAATTCGCTTATCGAGATCGTTAAGGCTGCTCATAATGACGGCAGGAACTGAATGCCCGTGGGTCCTCAACTGCCTCAGCCAACCCAAGCCATCGCCATCTGGCAGAGCCAATTCCAGCAGGAGAATTTCATAGCTGGCGCAAGAAAATGCACTCGAAGCCAGTTCCAGAGTACCAACGACATCAACGACGAAGCCGCCATCCCCGAGCGCAAGTCGCATGGCGCGCGCAAGATCCGCATGATGATCCACGAGCAGCGTTCGCATTTCATCTCCTCTCGAAGAGGGACGGCCCATCGAACGCGTCACCGGCGGCCATCTGATCGGAGCACACGGCGCGCAACTCGTCGCAGCTCTCGGAACTGGTCCGAGTCGGAGGGACATGCAAGTCGCTCGGTGGCAATAGGCGCGGGTGAGGACCAACTGACGGGCTCAAATACGCCGGTCGGCGAACCCACGAGGCCAGCAACCCGCGTGCGATTTCTCGTTGCATCATCTCTCCTACGTGCAGCCCCTGCGCTCGCAAGGCAGCGTCGCGGCTCAGAGCCCGATTCCCACAGAGGGTAGGGTTAGCTTTCGAGAAACTGATTGAACAAATCGATTATTTGGATCGAATGCATCCACGGTATGGATGCAGCGCACCATCTTCAACGACTGCGGCGTCCTGATGCACTGTTGTGTCTGTCGTGCTCTGCTTTTTTCGCTGTCCTTCAAGGCTGGCGAGCCTGGTGGAACCTGCGCGTCATTGGCTTGGTAGCTTGAATGCTCAACAACGGAGCGCCCTGCGCAAAGCCGCTCTCATTTCCAAAAAGCCTTGCAATCTGGTTGGAGCACTTCGCGCTCGACACCAAAATAGGCGAGGAAAACTGACGTCTGACAGGGATGTACATGCAACAGCCGATTTGCGGCACCAGCAAACGACCGCGTTCAGGCTGAAGATCGACGACCAACGGCTCCTCGATTTCCGCACCGACCGCTTTTACAAGCTCTTCCTGTGCGGGCGGATGCCGGCAAACAGCAGCACAGGGTCAGCGAAACCGGGAGCGGGCCTGCTTGATCGCCATGATCACATTGCCGCTGTCGCGCGTGCGGAGCGGAATGCAATCGGTCCAGCCGGCGGCAATCCGGTCAGCACCATCGTCTGCACGAAGCTCCCTGACGAAGACGTGCCCGAATGCGCTCAACAAAGCCGGGCGGCGGATCTTTCCAATCGCCGAAGGTGCGGGCTGGCACCGAGCGGCGAACTGCGAACTCATTCCTGCCCGGCGGCGCTGGCCGCCGCGAGCGTCGATGCGGACCCAGCCGCTCCGAATCCTCCCACAACACGATGAGCGCGTCGCGGACATCGCTGCCGTAACAGCGGCTGCGGCTCTTGCCCGCAGACGGCCTCTGCTCACGACGGTTCATAAGACGGATCGCGCGCTTGCGAATAATAGCCGGTTACCGCCTCGAACTCATCCAGAATGCGCCGCTTGTCAACGCCGCAATAAAGCTCCACGATCGCCGCTTCACCGTGTCGCCATGCTGAGCCGCGCCATCCTTCCCCCGAACCGGAATGGCACGACCTGTCCATCCCCTTTGGAACAGGACACTATTGGTAACATTTTGCTTGAGGCAATGCGGCTCGTTGCCTTCCTTTTCGCTGACCGGAAGGGTACCGGAAGTCGTCTATCGCATTTTACCCGCTGAAAGCGGCAACACCTCGACCTCAATCGCAGATCATAGGAAATAGACGATCGCGTCGGGGCCTCAGCATCGGTTCACCGGGTTTCCGTCATCGACTGAAGCGAATTGCCCCATCGACCGTCACCGGGTGGGCCGCGATACGTCGCCGTGTATGATTAGCGAGCGCACGTAGCGGAGCCATAGCTCTCCACCCAGCCATGTTCCCCTAGTTGGAAAATGTCCGGCGGACCAGAGGTGCTGTCGTCAGCTTTTCCTGAATAGCGGCCAAGGCAATCCCTACCAGTCCATCACCACCTTGCCGGAACTGCCGCTCTTCATCGCATCGAAACCGATCTGAAAATCGTCGATGCCGATGCGGTGGGTGATCAGGCCGGAGACATCCAGCGGACCCTGCACAAGCGCGATCATCTTGTACCAGGTTTCGAACATCTCGCGGCCGTAGATGCCTTTGAGATGCAGCATCTTGAAGATGACCTTGTTCCAGTCGATCTCGAAGCCGGTCGGCGCGATGCCCAGAATGGCGATCTTGCCGCCATTGTTCATGGTGTCGATCATGTCGCGGAAAGCGGGGGCGGCGCCTGACATTTCGAGCCCGACGTCGAACCCCTCGGTCATGCCGAGCACCGGCATGACGTCGCGCAGCTTTTCCTTCGAGGCGTCGACGACATGCTGGACGCCAAGTTTCTTGGCCAGCGCCAGCCGCACCGGGTTGATGTCGGTGATCACCACTTTGCGCGCGCCGACGCATTGCGCGACGAGCGCGCCCATGATGCCGATCGGCCCGGCGCCGGTGACCAGCACATCCTCGCCGACCAGATCAAATGACAATGCGGTGTGAACGGCATTGCCCAGCGGATCGAAGATCGCGGCGATCTCGTCGGGCACATCATCGGGGATCGGCACGACATTATGCTGCGGGATCGCCAGATACTCGCCGAAAGCGCCGGGACGGTTGACGCCGACGCCGAGCGTGTTGCGGCACAGATGCCCTCGCCCGGCGCGACAGTTGCGGCAATGGCCGCAGACGATGTGGCCTTCGCCCGATACACGCTGGCCGACCTTGTATTCGGTGACCGCTGCGCCGAAATCGGCAACGGTGCCGACGAATTCATGGCCCGTCACCATCGGCACCGGCACCGTCTTCTGCGCCCACTGGTCCCAATTGTAGATGTGCACGTCGGTGCCGCAGATCGCCGTCTTCTTGATCTTGATCAGCACGTCGTTTGGGCCGATCTCCGGCACCGGCACCTCTTCCATCCAGATGCCCGGTTCGGCCTTGGCCTTCACCAGCGCCTTCATCATGTTCGACATGCTTTTGTCCCTTGAATCTCTTGATCCGGAATCGCTTTTCGATTCCAGCCTTCAGGAAATGACCCCGAGTTCGCGCCCGACGGCGGCAAACGCTTCCACTGCCCGATCGATATCCGCGCTGGAATGCGCCGCCGACATCTGCGTGCGGATGCGCGCTTGGCCTTTCGGCACCACCGGGAAGGAAAAGCCGATGACATAAATGCCGCGCTTCAGCATGCGCGCGGCCATCTCCTGCGCCAGGCTGGCATCACCCAGCATCACCGGTATGATCGGATGATCGGCTCCGGCCAGCGTGAAGCCGAGCTTGCCCATCTGCGACCGGAAGCGCGCTGCATTGTCGTAGAGTTTGTCGCGCAGCCCATCGCCGTCCTTGATCAGTTCGAACACCTTGATCGAAGCGCCGGCGATCGCCGGCATCAGCGTGTTGGAGAAGAGATACGGCCGTGAGCGCTGGCGCAGCCAGTCGACCATCTGGCCTTTGCCCGAGGTGTAGCCACCGGAGGCCCCGCCAAGCGCCTTGCCGAGCGTGCCGGTGATGATGTCGACCCTGCCCTCGACGCCGCAATGTTCGGCCGAGCCGCGGCCATTCCGGCCAACGAAGCCGACGGCATGACTGTCGTCGACCATCACCATGGCGTCGTATTTCTCGGCGAGGTCGCAGACACCCCTGAGATTGGCGATGATGCCATCCATCGAAAACACGCCGTCGGTGGCGATCAACCGGAAGCGGCAGTCCCGGGCTTCCTTCAGTCGCGCCTCGAGATCGGCCATGTCGTTGTTGGCGTAGCGGAAACGTTTGGCCTTCGACAGCCGCACGCCATCGATGATCGAGGCATGATTCAAGGCATCCGAGATAATGGCGTCTTCCTCGCCCAGCAGCGTCTCGAACAGGCCGCCATTGGCATCGAAGCAGGAGCCGTAAAGGATAGTGTCTTCCATGCCGAGGAAAGAGGAAATCGTGGATTCGAGCTGCTTGTGCTCTTCCTGGGTGCCGCAGATAAAGCGCACCGATGCCATGCCGTAGCCATAGCGGTCGAGCGCCTGCTTGGCAGCATTGCGCAAATCGGCGCTATCGGCGAGGCCGAGATAGTTGTTGGCACAGAAATTCAGCACCTTGTCGCCGCCGACCTCGATCTCGGCCGACTGCGTCGAAGTGATCACCCGCTCCGACTTGTAGAGGCCTGCCGATTTGAGCCCCGCGAGCTCGCTGTCGATGTGGGAGAGGAATGCTGCGGTCATGGTCGGCCTCGTTTGATGTGGGCTGACTGTCGTCTCGTCCGCGCGAAAAATCCATCGCAAAAACGACCGGACCGGTGGCAAGCAGCACGATGCCGCCCCGATGTCGATCATCGCGCGGCGGCGGAAACGACGCCGCGACAAAGGGTTCTGGCCGATGACCGCTCAAATGCCGGTACGGCGCTAAACGAGCCGATAACCATTTCGCGATCTTTCGACAGCCGCCCCTCGCCGGGCAGCCCTCGATTTCCGGTCCTGTTAACGTTTGCAGTTCAATGGTGCTCATACAAGAATCTTTACGCAAGAATCCGTAGGCGAGAGGGCCGCCCCCGAAAATGTCGCAGCAGCCGGTGCAAACCGTTTCAGGCAAGCTCATACTGCTGATCAAGGCCGGTTATTGGCTGGCCCTGCTGATCATTGCGGCCATGGTGATCGCCTCCTTCATCCTGCTGCAGCAGATGATGGCCACCCAACAGCACAATCACACCTTGCTCGACATCGTCAGCACACAAAAGACGCTGTCGCAGCGCATCGTCTTCCTTGCCGGTGCAACGGGCGCCGGCTCACGCGACAAGCAACCGGCGCTGGTCAGCGCGCTCAAGCAGGCAACGGCGGAGTTCGAGACCAACTACGACCTGCTGCTCGATCAGACAGGAGCCGATCCGCAATCGCCGGCCAAGCTTGACCCGAAGTCAATCGAAAGCGTCCTTTTCGCCAAGCCCTTCCACCTCGACTATTTCTCGGTCGGGCTGATCGCCAATGGCGAACGCCTGATCTCGGCCTATGAATCGCAATTCAGCGGCAATGGCGGTTACAAGGGCGGCGACGAACGCGTCAATCTCGACGCCTCCGTCGCCAATGCGACCTTGTCGGGCTACGCCGCGCTTGGCCAGCGCATCACTGCCGACGCCGACGACCGCTCCGAGAAGCTGCTCGCACTCCACCGCACTTTGTTCTACGCCACAATCGGCGTCATCATACTGGTGGCGCTCTTCATCTTCAGGCCGATGTCGAACGCCATCCTGCGCAAGACGCATGAACTGATCGACGCGCGCAATTCCATGGCCTTCATCGCGGTGCATGACGGCCTTACCGGCCTGCACAACCGCACGTTCCTGACCGATCATTTCGACACGCTGATCAAGGGCACGCACCGGCGTCGCGAACGCCTTGCCGTCGTCCAGCTCGATCTCGACCGGTTCAAGCAGATCAACGATACGCTCGGCCACGCCGCCGGTGACTATGTGCTGGTCGTGACGGCACAGCGCATGCGCGATTCCTGCCGGGCGTCGGATCTGTGCGTGCGCCTGGGCGGCGACGAGTTCGTCATGATCCTCGGCGGCGCCGGCGGCACCGAAGACATCAATATGCTGGCGCGACGCATCCTGGCACATATCAACGAGCCGATCGTCTTCCAGGGCACGACCATTCTCCCAGGCGCCAGCGCCGGCATCGCTGTCTATCCGATCGACGCCGACAATGCCGGGGATTTGCTGGTCCACGCCGATCTGGCGCTTTACTCCGCCAAGAAGCTTGGCGGCGGCAACTTCTCCTTCTTTTCCGAGGAGCTGCGCCGCGAACTCGACTATCGCAAGCAGCTCGAGCACGACATCAAGGTCGCCATCGCCGAGCGGGCGTTCCAGGTCTATTTCCAGCCGCAGGTCTCACTGACCCACGGCACGATCAGCGGCATCGAGGCGCTGGTGCGCTGGAACCATGCGGAGCGCGGCATGATCCCGCCCGGTGAATTCATTCCGGTCGCCGAGAAATGCGGCTTCATGCC
>NZ_RZOM01001760.1:0-631 GCF_003999175.1 Mesorhizobium sp. M7A.F.Ca.ET.027.03.2.1
GACGAGCCCCATCCCGGCGGTCTGCCGCTCGATGGCGAACTCGACGATGAGGATGGCATTCTTGGCCGCGAGACCGATCGTGGTCAGCAGGCCGACCTTGAAATAGACGTCGTTGGACTGGCCGAACAGGCTTGCCGCCAGCAGTGCGCCGAAGATGCCGATCGGCACCGACAGCATGACCGCGAACGGGATCGACCAGCTCTCGTAGAGTGCGGCCAGGCACAGGAACACGACCAGCGCCGAAATCGCGTAGAGCGACAGCGCCTGGTTGCCCGAAAGCCGTTCCTGGTGCGACAGGCCGGTCCATTCGTGCGAATAGCCGGGCGGCAATTGCGCCACCAGCCGGTCGATCTCGTCCATGGCCGCACCCGAACTCACGCCCGGAGCCGCGGCACCCTGGATCTCGACTGCCGCCGACCCATTATAGCGTTCAAGCCGGGGCGAGCCGAACGTCCAGTGACTGGAGGCGAAGGCCGAGAACGGCACCATGGCGCCACTGGCATTGCGCACCTGCCATTTGTCGAGGTCTTCCGGCTGCATGCGGAAGTTCGGGTCCGACTGCAGATAGACCGGTTTCACCCGCCCGCGATCGATGAAGTCGTTGACGTAGTCGCTGCCCCAAGCGGAGGAC
>NZ_RZOM01001761.1:0-624 GCF_003999175.1 Mesorhizobium sp. M7A.F.Ca.ET.027.03.2.1
CGCTTATGGTGCGCGTCACCATGGGTGCGTTCAAGCCGATCGCCGCAGACTGGCAGCAGATCATCGTCTTCATCTCGATCGCCTCGATGGCGCTCGGCTCCTTCGCGGCAATCGGCCAGACCAACATCAAGCGGCTTATGGCCTATTCCTCGATCGGCCATATGGGCTACGCGCTGGTCGGCCTTGCCGCCAACAGCCAGGCCGGCGTGCGCGGCGTTGCCATCTACATGCTGATCTATCTGGTGATGACGCTCGGCACCTTCGCCTTCATCCTCGCCATGCGGCGCAAGGAAGGCAATGTCGAGCAGATCAGCGACCTGGCCGGCCTGTCGTCGACCAATCCTATCATGGCGACGATCCTGACCATCCTGATGTTCTCCCTGGCCGGCATTCCGCCGCTCGCCGGCTTCTGGGGGAAATGGTACGTCTTCCTCGCCGCCATCAACGCCAATCTCTATGCGCTGGCGATCATCGGCGTGCTGGCCTCGGTGGTGGGCGCCTATTACTACCTGCGCATCATCAAGATCATGTGGTTCGACGAACCGGTCGGCGGCTTCGTGCCGATGGCGACGGAATTGCGTGTCGTGCTCGGCGTCTCCGGCGCCTTCGTGCTGTTCTACGTGC
>NZ_RZOM01001762.1:0-624 GCF_003999175.1 Mesorhizobium sp. M7A.F.Ca.ET.027.03.2.1
TGGCAGCTTGCGTCGAGGCGCCGGCAAAGTCGGCCAGATTGCTCAGGCGAACGGTTATGGCTTGGGCCAGGAGATAGTTGCTGGTTCCGCCGAGCAGGGCTGGCGTCGTGTAAAATCCCAGGGTGGACAAAAACACCAGCGAGCAGCCGCTGATGATGCCCACCCGTGTCAGGGGCAAATATACGTTCCAGATGGCACTCAGGCGATTGCTGCCGAGGTTGGAGGCTGCATCCAACAAAGTGTGGTCAAAGCGCTTCATCGAGGCATAGATTGGAAAGACCATCAGCGGCAATTGCACCTGGACGGTGCCGATGTATGCCCCCAGCATGTTGAACACGAGTTGCATGGGCTTATCGATGAGTCCCGCCGAAAGGAGGGCTTTGTTGATCAAGCCGTTTGGCGCCAGGATGATGATCCAGCCATAGGTCCTTACCAGCACGCTGGTGATGTACGGTATCGCAACCATCAACAAGAAGATCGCCGCAACCGGCCCTTTTAGCTGCGCCAGCGTGTGCGCGAGGGGATAAGCCAGTGCAAGGCAGATGGCAGTTACGGCAAGCGACAGAACGATCGTTCTGCCAAAGATTGTCAGAAACGCTGAATTGCGGAACGTCTGCACATAGC
>NZ_RZOM01001763.1:0-622 GCF_003999175.1 Mesorhizobium sp. M7A.F.Ca.ET.027.03.2.1
GTCAACATGCATGCAGCGTCCTGCATCGCGGCTGTCACCGGCAGCTGGCAATATGAGGGCGGCGGCGCCTTCCATTCCAACTCCGGCATCTTCAAGCTCAACCAGGAAGTTCTGGAAGGCCCCAGGAGGCGCGATCCCTCGATCCGCCATCTCGACCATTCGCGCATCGGCCCGGTGCTGACCGGAGCCAGCGACGCGCTTTATGGCGGCCCGCCGGTGACGGCGATGCTGATCCAGAACACCAACCCGGTAAATGTCGCGCCGGAACAGCGGCTGGTGAAACAGGGTTTTATGCGCGACGACCTGTTCTCTTGCGTGCATGAGCAGTTCATGACCGACACGGCCAAGCTTGCCGATGTCGTGCTGCCGGCGACGATGTTCCTCGAGCACGACGACGTCTACAAGGGCGGCGGCAATCAGCACATCACGCTCGGCCCCAAGCTGATCGAGCCGCCGGAAGGACCGCGCACCAACCATTTCGTCATCGAGGAATTGGCAAAACGCCTTGGCGTCGCCGATCGTCCGGGCTTCGGCCTCACCGAGCAGCAGCATATCGACATCATCCTGGGCAAGCGCGGGCTGGGCAGCTTCGACAGCTTGAAGGAAGACAAGTGGATCGACC
>NZ_RZOM01001764.1:0-619 GCF_003999175.1 Mesorhizobium sp. M7A.F.Ca.ET.027.03.2.1
TTGTCATCGCCCATCGCCGACGGAAAGACGATTATCTTACAATTTCATACATGTTTGTCAAATTTGGAACTTCTCTTACAGAGCAATCGAGAGTTCGGCATGACTTGCTATCCCATGGCAGCCAAGCCAATCGTGCAACACATCCACGTAGGCTCGAACGAGGGCTGGCGTCTATTTGAAGCTGGCGATGGGCAGGAACTTGACCGCGGAACCGGTGAAGCGCCGGTGATCGGAGGTCTGTCCTCGCGGCTGGAATCCATCGAGATAGATGTGCTCCGGCGCTGTGCGGATGAGATTGGCGGCAATGACGGGCGCCGCCGCAGTGCTAGCTTCGCCGGCGATGCCACGATCTGTCTCAATCGGCCGGGACAACGCTGCCGGCACGATGACCGCGGTGGCTTCGGGATCGAGATTTGGCTGGACACGGTCGGCCTTCGGGCTGGTCCTGACGCGATCTTCGGGCTGCGAGTGGTCAACCGAGACCCGCTGGCCGGCCAACCCATTGTGGCCGTCATCGGCGCGGTTCAAGGCCAGCAATGCAGCGACCGCATCGCCTGATTTGTCTGCTTCAAGCTGGCGCGTCGGGCTTTCCGGTCGCCATGTCGGCAACGGGATGTTG
>NZ_RZOM01001765.1:0-619 GCF_003999175.1 Mesorhizobium sp. M7A.F.Ca.ET.027.03.2.1
CGAGCGTCTCGCCCGAGCCGGTGATCAGCACCGGAATCCGGTTCATCGGCGAGATGGCGCGAAACTCTTCCGGGATGGGAAAACCGGGCGGCGGCGCGATGATCTTGAGTGGTACGTCCTTGATGTAGGCCAATGCCCGCACGATCGACGAGTAGGGCGACAACGGCCGCGAATAGAGTTTCATGACCGTCTCTCTCCCCAATGAACCAGACTTGCTCCAAAGAGACAGGAATGTCCGGCTGTTTTCAAGCTGTTCGCTTCGATATCGTCAGGCAGCGATGCCGAGGGCGCTCTCGAACAGTCCGCGGCCGTCGGTACCGCCATGGGCTGCTTCGATCAGGTTTTCCGGATGCGGCATCAGCCCGAGCACATTGCCTTGGCTGTTGACGATGCCGGCAATGTCGTTGATCGAGCCGTTAGGGTTGGTGCCCTCGGCATAGCGGAACACCACCTGGCCTTCGCCTTCGATTCGGGCAAGCGTGTCGGCGTCGGCGAAATAATTGCCGTCATGATGCGCGACCGGCGAGCGAATGATCTGGCCCGGCTGATAGCGGCGGGTGAACATGGTGTTGGCATTGGTGATCTCGAGCTTCACCTGCCGGCAGACGAATTTCAGCGA
>NZ_RZOM01001766.1:0-618 GCF_003999175.1 Mesorhizobium sp. M7A.F.Ca.ET.027.03.2.1
GATGGAAGCCGCCGAGGGCGGTCGCGCGCACTATCGCCGCATCGCTGACCGAGTTTCAGCGCTTTACGCCCCGGTGGTTCATCTCACCGCCTTCGTGACATTCCTGGGCTGGGTAGCGGCGACCGGCGACTGGCACCGGGCGATGACGATCGCCATCGCTGTTCTCATCATCACATGCCCCTGCGCGCTCGGCCTCGCCGTACCGATCGTTCAGGTGGTCGCCGCGCGGTGCCTGTTCGAGAACGGCATCATGGTCAAGGACGGTTCGGCCATGGAGCGCTTGGCGACGATCGATACAGCTTTGTTCGACAAAACCGGCACGCTTACGCTTGGCCAGCCCCGGCTCGTCAACGCGAGGTCGATCGATCCAGACATGCTGGCAATCTCCGCCGACATGGCCGCGCATTCGCGTCACCCGCTTTCAAAGGCCATAACCGGCTTTGCCGCTCCTGGCGGGCAACACAAATTCGATGCCGTCACAGAGCATCCGGGGTTCGGGATCGAAGCCACTGTCGCCGGAAGCACCTGGCGGCTGGGTCGACGCGGATGGGCTGGATGGAAGGCCCGGACCGGTGGTGAAGGCAACCATGGCTATGGCGGAACGGTGCTGACAAAAGA
>NZ_RZOM01001767.1:0-617 GCF_003999175.1 Mesorhizobium sp. M7A.F.Ca.ET.027.03.2.1
GTCGTTGCTGCACCAGCCGAAGAGCCGGTGGCGCTTGCCCCGGCCAATGACGACGCGCCGAGCACGGAGAAGCCGAAGAAGCCACGTCGCGCGGCCAAGCCAAAGAAGGCCGCGGCCGAAATTGTCGCCGATGAGCCGGCTGCGGAGGTGGAAGCACCGGTCGACACGCCGGTCACGGCATCCGACGAGGCAGCCATCGCTTCTGTCGAGGAGGCACCGAAGGCCCGCTCGTCGCGGCGCAAGCCGGCGGCGGCGAATGCGCCGGCCGAGCCGGTCGTGTCTTCGATCGTCGCGGAAGAGCCCGCGGCCAAGGCCGAGGACAAGACCGAGGACAAGCCGAAGCGCGGCGGCTGGTGGCAGCGGAAGGGCTTTTTCTAAGCCTTTCAATCGCATGAGCTAGTTCTTTGACAAAAAAATCCCGCGCCGTCTCGAAGACGGCGCGGGATTTTCTTATCTGGCGCTATGGCGGATCGCGAAGGCTACGGCGCGAAGATCGACCAGTTCATCATCCTGGCAAGCTTTTCCAGCGCGATCGACCCCAGCTTGGAGTTGCCGTTGGCATTGAGACCTGGCGACCAGACGGCAAGCGACGCCACGCCCGGCACGATGCCCAATAT
>NZ_RZOM01001768.1:0-613 GCF_003999175.1 Mesorhizobium sp. M7A.F.Ca.ET.027.03.2.1
CCTCAATCACCTAGAACGACCTGGCGTTCGTGCCGCTCTCAGAGCCCTAGCTTCGGAGTTGAGCCATGTCGAGACCTCGATTGAACCCAATGTGGCCTCCATAGCCTTCAGCAGAATTCCGCGGATCGTTATTTGGGGAGAGGACGACAGGATAAATCCGATCGACCGTCGGAAACTGTCGAGGTTCAACGCTCAAGTGCTGACTTTGCCGGATACAGGGCATCTTCCTCACGTTGAGACAAGTAGAGCCGTAAGCCGGTATCTTTGTGAATTCCTGAAGAGTGCCGCATTGGAATTGGGGGGATGAGGTCATGATCGTTGTCTGCGGTGATGCCTTGATTGACTTCATGCCGGTCGCGCTCCCGGAAGGTGGCAGCGGCTACATCCCTGTCTGTGGTGGATCCTGCTGCAACATCGCGACCGCGATTGGCAGGTTGGGCGGGAAAGTCGGATTCATGGGAGGGCTGTCCGAGGATTTTTTTGGCGCCATGCTGCTTCAGCAGTTCAACGAAGCGGGGACTGATCTTCGCTACGCAGCTCGCCTGCCTTTCGACACGACGCTGGCCTTTGTACGTCTGGGAAGCGACGAGCCTGAGTACGCGTTCTATGACAG
>NZ_RZOM01001769.1:0-612 GCF_003999175.1 Mesorhizobium sp. M7A.F.Ca.ET.027.03.2.1
GGCGTTGATTGCCCTCAACGCGGCTTTCGTCCTGTTTCTTATCGCGCTGGTCGGGCGTGAGGTGCACCGCATCCTGATGGCGCGCCGGCATGGTAAGGCCGCTTCGCGGCTGCATGTGCGCATTGTCGCCATGTTCGCCCTGGTTGCCGCCATTCCCGCCATCATGGTGGCCATCATTGCCTCGATCACGCTCGACATCGGCCTTGACCGCTGGTTCGAGATCCGCACCAAGACGATCGTCAATTCATCCCTCTCGATCGCCGACGCCTATGTCCAGGAAAATGCCCGCAACCTCCAGGGCACGACATTGTCCATGGCCTATGATCTCGATGCGTCGCGCACGCTCTACGGCCTTGATCGTACCGGCTTTCTCGACCTGATGAACAAGGAAGCCGTGGGCCGTTCGCTGGCCCATGCGGCGCTGATCAAGCCGGACGGCTCTTTCGTCATGAGCGCCAAGACCGATACGGAGTTCGCCATGCCCGAGCCGCCGGAAGGCGCGGTGGCCAGCGCTGCCGACGGCAAGCCGGTGCTGATCGAACCGAAAACGCGCAACATCATGGGCGCCATCGTCAAGCTGCGGGAGATCGAAGGACTCTATCTCTACACCAT
>NZ_RZOM01000176.1:0-7753 GCF_003999175.1 Mesorhizobium sp. M7A.F.Ca.ET.027.03.2.1
ATCGCCCGCCAGTCGTTGCCGGTCGCGACGACGATTGGATCGATGCCGTTCATGATGCCCTTATTGTGCGTGGCCGCGCGGTAAGGATCGACGATCGCCAGCGAACAGGCCTCGACGATGCCGGCAACGATACGCTCGCCGGTGAACTCCTTCGTCGCCAGTGCCTTCGGCGTCAGCCGCACCCGCGCCCGCGCCAGCCTGAGGTCGGCCAGGTTGGAGAGGATGCGCAGCCGGACGGTGCCACCCGAAATGCGCTCGATCATCGGTGCGACTGCCTCGGCCATGGTATTGACCGTGTTGGCGCCCATCGCGTCGCGCACGTCGACGAGCAGATGCAGCACCACCATCGGTCCGACTTGCGTCTCCTCGAACACCTGCACTTCAATCTCGCGGCAGCCGCCGCCGAGGCCGATCAGCACCCGGTCCTTCTCGTTGGCGGCGGCGATGATCTGGTCGCGGGCGGACAGCAGCCTGGCGCGTGCGCCGTGCGGATCGGACAGACCGAGTATCTGCACCTGTGCCCGCATGATCGGTGCGGTGCTCGATGTCTCGAAGCCGCCGCAACCGCGGGCGATGCGCGCCATGTAGGAGGCGGCGGCGACCACCGACGGCTCTTCCACCGCCATCGGGATGAGGTAATCGCGACCGTTAATTGTGAAATTGGTGGCGACGCCGAGCGGAATCTCGAAAGTGCCGACCACATTCTCGATCATGCCGTTGGCGAGATCGAGCGGCAGGACGCCGCCGCGCAAGGCATCGCGATCCGCCTGCCCAAGACGAGCGGCGTCGCCGACCGTCGCCAGGCGATCGGCCGGCGACAGGTCGCGGAATTTCTCGATGCGGGAATTCAGCCGCGGCTCGACACCGCTGTCCTGGACAGCCACCATCACGATCGCCTCCCTGCGAATGCTTGTCGTTGAGGCAGCTATCGTTTAACTGATACCATCTATCAAGGTACAGCTACAGGAAACAGCGACAAACTGTACCAGTCCATATCAGGGCACGCAGCCCATCGGAGGATGTTCTGGGATGACGCGCGCCGAGGCCGTGGCGGCAGAGATCAGAAGGCGCATCGAGACCGGCTCGATTACCGTCGGCGCCAAGCTTCCGTCGATACGCAAGGCCGCCGAGCAATTCGACGTTTCCAAGAACACCATCGTCGATGCCTATGACCGGCTGGTATCCGCGGGCATCGCGTTTTCGCGGCCCGGCGCCGGCTTCATGGTCGCCGAGCGTCGCCGGCAGACGCCGAGCGAGCGTCCCCGCCATGTCGCGGAAGCGGTCGACATCGCCTCGCTGCTCAATGCGCAGTTGGAGGAGAGCTTTTCGATCCGCGTCGGCGACGGGCGGCCGCCCGCCTCATGGATGGAGGAATCGGAAGTGCGGCGCCATCTCGGGCTGCTCGGCCGGCACCAGAGGTCCAGCAGTGACGGCTATGGTTCGGCGATGGGCCTGCCGGCGCTGCGCGAGCGCCTCGCCTTCGACCTCATGGAGCGCGAGGTGCAGGCGAGCCCGGACCAGATCCTGCTGACATTCGGCGCCAACCACGCACTGGACCTGATCATACGCCGCTTCCTCGTCGCCGGCGATACCGTGCTGGTCGACGACCCCGGCTATTACCCGCTTTTCGCCAAGCTGAAGCTGGCGCAGATCTGCATGATCGGCGTGAAGCGGACGCCGGCCGGTCCGGACCTCGACGATCTCGCCGGCAAGGCCGAGCGCGAGCGTCCGAAGCTGTTCTTCACACAATCGCTTGCGCACAATCCAACCGGCAGCTCGACCAACCTGCCGACGGCTCACTCGATCCTGACGATCGCCGCGCGCTGCGACATGCTGGTGGTCGAGGACGACCCGTTCGTCGACCTGCCGACGGTCCGTGGCGTTGGCCTTGCGCCTCTCGACCAGTTGCGGAACGTCATCTGCGTGCGCACCTTTGCCAAGACGTTGTCGGCCAGCCTGCGCTGCGGCTATATCGCCGCGCGCCCCGACCTTATCGCTTCCCTTGCCGAGTTGAAGATGCTGACGACAGTCAACAGCTCAGGACACATTGAGCGGTTGATCCATGGATTGATCAGTGAAGGTCACTATCGGCGCCACCTCAAGCGTTTGGCGCAGCGTGTGCAGCAGGCCACCGAGACGGTCGTTCCCCGCCTTCAGAAGATGGGTCTTAAGCTCTTTGCCGAGCCGACAGGTGGATACTACGTCTATCTGGAGCTTCCCGAGTATGTCGATGACATCGCCCTCGCCCGGGAAGGCGCTCGCCAGGGGATTTTTATCGCACCTGGTACCGTGTTTTCGCCGGAGCGCCAACCTGCCAAGGCAGGCATCCGCGTCAACATCGCCTGGGCCTCGGATCCTCATTTTTTTGACTTCATGCTGGCAGAGCTTAGGCATCGGCGGACTTGAACATGACAAAGCCCCGCCTTGCGGCGGGGCTTAGTGCTTGACGGACCACTCCGCGGCGCGTCGTGACCAGATGAGCGAGAAGTCGCCCCCGGTGTCGGTCTCGACCAAGCTCGCGTAGATCGGAGCGGGGAAGCTGGGATCGTCGAGCTTGGGCAGCTACGAAGGCCAATTGATTGCTGAGGGCAGCGGCTTCCAAGCCGCCAAATGCCGTGACGATTCCCGTCACACCTGATCCTCCACCGCATGGCCGAATGTGCAATTACGCCTCACACCGGCGAGGCATTGCTGGGAAAGGGTCGTCTACACGCCGGGCGTCTGATGCCGAAGTCATGCGCTGCGGGACTTTCGAGACAGAGTGGTGGAAATTCCCGGTTCGAGCGTTGGTTTGCACCGGATTCCGTTCCATGACCCCGATGACAGTGTGGAATTTCCTGTGCCATAAGGCCAATCGGTTGAACCAATTCAGGGATGGAAACGATGGCTGTAAACACGATCGATATTGCCGAACGCCTTGCAGACGCGCACGGCCTGTCGAAAACCCAAGCGAAATCCGTGGTCGAGGATGTGTTGAAGGGCATTGCGGAAGCCGCTGCCAAGGGCGAGGAAATCAGCCTCAATGGCTTCGGCAAGTTCAAGGTACAGAACAAACCAGCACGTGATGGCCGCAACCCGTCGACTGGAGCCACGATCAAGATCGCCGCATCGAAGAAGATCGTCTTCCAGCCGGCAAAGGCTCTCAAGGACTCGGTGAACGGCTGACCATTTTATGACGATACATCTCGTCTGATAGTAACGCGCCGTTCTGTTGGGCGATGGTGTCTCATGCCAAGATCATCAGTTTCTCATTGCTGCCGTTCTTAGGTCGGGGTCCCAAGCCGCGCCATTGGCGCGGCCGGAAAATTCTCCAACACCTATTTTATCACAATCTAATGTGAGCCTCGCAATCTGCAAACTCAATGACGTCGACCCACTCGGCTATCTCGCCGACGTGCTCACTAGGGACTTCAACCGCCATCCGAACAGCCAGATAGACGGCCTGCTACCTTGGACCTATATCTGGGCGCTTGAGCTAAGGACGTGGCCTGGACTGTGGCTAGGAACTGGGAAGGCCAGCCCTCGACAGCATCTCAAGGAACCGGGAATGGTGATGATCCTTCACATAGCGCGGCACAAAGCCAGGGCAGACATTGCTCAGATTGAGATGCGGAAGTTGTGACAGGCAATGGTGGATGGCCCGGGACGCTTCTTCGTTGTTTCCGGTGGCCGACGCGGTCGCGGCCCAATAAAGGGCGCCGCGAACGAAGCCCGGCTTTGTCCTGACCACTTTGCGGGCGGCTTCGAGCGCCCGCTGGTTGTCTCCGCCAGCGAAGAGCGCCACAACCAGGCCGTGGTGGCGCCAGAAGTCGATCACATCGTGCGTTCCGAGCCGGATTGCTTCGTTGGCCTCGCGCACCGCTTCGTCGACCTGTCCGCGCAACGCAAAGAGCATCGAAATATCGCCGTGGCCAGTCGGGTAGCTCGGGTTGAGGCTGATCGCGTGGCGGCATTCGGCGATCGCCTCGTCGATACGACCGCAACTTTCGAGAGCGAACGACAAGATACATCGAGCAATTTCATCGTCCGGTACCGCCCGCACCGCGGCTTCCGCAAGCTCGACCGCACGCTCGATCACCCCTCGCTCCCGAGGCAGTGCACCAAACGCCACGCCCATGGATATTACGATCGAGAGCGTCCGCTTTGCACGGGCGTTGTCGGGACCTAGCGAGAAGGCCTTCTCGGCAAGCTCTATCCCGACCAAAAGTGAGTCCCGAGTCATCTCAAAATATTTCATGAGAGCTTCGTTGACCAGCCTGCGCACTTCAGGGGTCCCCGGCGGGCTTTTGTCTCGAACCTTCCAGTTGGTCAGTTGAAGTTCGAGGATCACGGCAAGAACAACAGACTGTGCGATCCTGTCCTGGAATTCGAGCGCGTTCTCGAAGTGGCCGTCGAACTTCTGGGCCCAGACGTGGTGGCCGCCGGCGGCGTCGACGAGCTGGACATTTACCCTCAACCCATTGCCGGATCTCTGGACGCTGCCGCTGAGCATATATCGCGCCCGGAGTGTCCCTGGCGTCTTGGCTTCTTCGCCTGGACCGCTCTTTTCGGGCGGAAGCGCGGCGAGCACGACATAGTCGGCCACTTCGGAAAGGGCCGTCGTGATGTCCTGGACAAGTCCCTTGGCGAAAAAGTCGTCGCCTTGCTTTCCAGTCAGATTGACGAAGTCGGCAACGCTGATGGACGGACGCCCAAGGCGCTGGCTGGCCGGAACACCACTTGTCGACTGCACATTTGAAGCGTCATCGGCGGCAAGCAACAGAGATTGCCAAAGCGCCCGCGTTTCAGGGCCGACTTCGACGCCGAACTCCTTCTTCAGCATGCTTCTGCAGGCTTCGTATGTCCTGATTGCCCTGTCGCGTTGCCCGCATGCGAGCAGCAATTCCATCTTGAGCCGATAGGATTCTTCCCGTGTCGGTTCCATGGTCACAATACGATCGGCCAGGATCAGCCCGGCATCAGGGTCGACGAGACGGGCCAGTTTTTCGAAGGACTCAAGCGCGCGGCCGAGCAGCCTGTCGCGTTCCGATGTGATCCAGTCATCGAACGCATTGCTTCCCAGGTAAAGCCCGTCGAGGAAGGGCCCGGTGTAGTTCGCCAAGGCCTTCGCGAGGTCCTGGGCGGAACGTGCCGAGAGACCCGTTTCGAACTTCTCCACGTCGACTTGAACGGCCTCTGGCCTCAGGGCGATCAGCTCACCGCTGGAATGGATGAGATCCACCCCCTCTCGCGCCAGATCCTGGCGCAGGACACTGAGGGCTTGCCGAAGGCTGTTGCGCGAATGTTCGCCGTCGCTGTCGCCCCATAGGAGGTCAGCCAGCCTCTCCCGCGTCGCCGCCATGCCAGGACATCGGGCCAGATAGGCGATGATTGCCGGCCCTCGTTTCCCGGTCAGCCGAAGCGGACCGGCCGTTTCATTTTCAATCCGGAAACCGCCAAAGAGTGAGATTCTATTTGCAGCGCCCCTGTCCTCACTTTGCATTTGCTATCCCAGCCTGACGAAATCCTAACTCAAAACTAACGCTTCGCAACAGTCGGCCTTCGCGCTCAAGCGCTGCCGTAACGGCAGGCTGTTTAGGCTTTGCTAAATTAAGGTGACCAAGTCAACGAAAGGCTTGGTTCGAGGGGGACGCGTGTCCAGGACAAGAGCCAATTTGCTGCTGCTATTCGCAGCCGCTTTGTGGGGCTTCGGCAATGTCTCGCAAAAGATGGTGCTTGTGCATCTCGAGGCGCTGAGTGCGGTGGGTCTGCGCTGCCTGATCGGCGGCCTGCTTGTGTTGCCCTTTGTCTTGATGGAGAGGCGGCTTCCGCTCGGGCCGGACTATTTTTCCAGCTTGGCCAAGGTGTGCGCGCTGTTTGCCATCTCCATCACGCTCCAGCAGCTTTGCTATCTCGGCGCCTCCGTCACCAATGCGAGCTTCCTGGTCAGCACGGCAACGGTAATGACACCGCTGGCCGCCTGGTTTCTCGTAGGCGAACGTCCGACAGCGAGTCTCACGGTCGCCGCCGGGCTGACCGTTGTTGGAGCCCTGCTGTTGTCGGATGGGATTGCCGGGTTCAGCAGTGGCGATCTCACCGCTGTCCTCTCGGCTGCCTGCTATGCGCTCTGGGCAGTCGAACTGGGTCGGCACATGCAGGTGCATGCGCGGCCGTTCACCGCAGCCGCGACACAGTTCTTCGGCGCCGCCGCCTTCGCCCTGCCGCTCGGCGCAATGCAAGGCAATCTGTCGTTGGCCGCCGCATTCGCAGCCGGCCCGGAACTGGCGATCCTCGGCGTGTTCTCCACTGCGATTGCCTTCGGCATACAGACGGTTGCCCTCCGCTTTACGCCGGCCAGCCACGCCGCCGTGATCGTCAGCGCAGAAAGCGTTTTCGGGGCGCTGGGCGCGGCGATCTTTCTCGGCGAGCGGAGCTCGTCCGCGAGCGCATTGGGTGCCGCCATCATTCTGGGTGCGATCCTGTCCGTGGCACTGTCGAACCGAGCGCCGCAGGCACGCACGTCCTTGCGAACCGCTTCGGTTCAACCCTTCGACGGGGCCCCTGCCTTTGCAGCTGCCGCCGCAAATTGGGCAGGCGATCGTCACCCCAACAATTCAGGTCCAGTGGAGGAATGTGATGACCCTTGCCGGTGATGCGAAACCTATTCCGGCCCCGGTTGCCGCCCGACACGGGGGCAGTGGCGTCGATCAGTCAGGCGGCGGTGGCTTTGCCGATGGCGGCCGGACTTCTCGCGGGGGCGCAGTGATGGACGCGCGGAGAATCCTTCTTCCGATCGCACATTTGGCATCGGCGCTTCGCGCCCGCATGAGGGGACCGGGCGGCTACTACAACAGCGGCAACGCGCTCGGCCTCATTGTCGGTCTCGCGATCCAGATTGCCACCGCGCCGGTCGGCTTGCATGAGGGAAGCAGCGTCACCATGGCGGTGATCGAATACTTCGCTGGCAGCCATGGCACTGTTGCGCTGACCTTGACCACCCTGGTCTTCTTCTGGGGCGGCGAGGCCTATCACCGGGCCTGGGCAAGGCCGGATGCTCCCGATCCCGCCCTCAACCGTCTGGGCGACTTCCTGTCGGGCCTGGGTGCGATCGGGCTCGGCATTGCCCTGTTGCTGCTCGGCGATCCATTGCTTGCGGCGACCTCCGGCCTGCTGCATGCGCTGGGCAAATTCGGCAGCACCTTCCACAGGCCCGGCACGCCAATTCCGATGTGGCCGGCCGCTTGGCCCGATCCGTTCCGCAGTGCGGTGCTCGCCAGCCGGTTGCCGGCAATGCTGGCGACGACAGTGGCCCTCGGCCGTGCTTTGCCTGAGGTCTGGTCGGGCGGCTCCTTCGCGGCCCTCGCCATGCCACTGACTTTGCTCGGCTGTTATCTCTTGTGGACCAAGGCCGATCTGCTGCTGTTCGGCGTGGGCACCAAGGCGATCCGCCAGATTTCCACATGTTGAGCTCGCTTTTGAAACGACCGGATGTCGAGATGGAGAATGACATGTTTGGCAGTGTGTATCATCAGGACGCCGGCCCCCCATCCTTTCGCAAACGGGTGCGGGCGACAGGCTGGGGCAGTCTCCTGACGCCGGCCGGTTCAATCTCGAGAGTGACAGGAATACTTGCAGCTTCGCTGTTTTGGGGAGCCTCGGCCCATGCCGCGAACGTTGACGTCGCCATCGTGTTCGCGGTCGACTTCTCGTCATCCATCGATCCGAAGATTGCCGATATGCAACGCGAGGGACATGCCGCGGCACTCACCTCGCC
>NZ_RZOM01001770.1:0-611 GCF_003999175.1 Mesorhizobium sp. M7A.F.Ca.ET.027.03.2.1
ACCCACATATCAAAGCCACGGATCTGATTGGTCCAGGCAATCCCCAGATCGGCGTTTTCCTTTGTGTTGGCGTCGGCGATGCGGCCATTCCAGGCCAGCGTCAACTTGACTTCCCCGGATTTGAGAAGCTGCGGCGGCTGCGCGCCAGCCTCCCACCAGACGATGTCTTTTTTGATCGTGTCGAGCTTCTTGAACGCTTGATCGACACCGGCGGGAGTTGCAAGTGTCTTGTAGACGTCCGATGGCGCGACGCCATCCGCTATGAGCGCGACTTCGAGGGTGTCCACCGGGCTCTTGCGAAAGCCACGTTTGCCGGGGAAGCGGGTCGTGTCAAAGATGTCCGCCAGTTTGGTGGGCGCCGTTGGGAATGCCTGCTTCTGGAACGCCAGGACCGTGGCATAGACACTGGTTCCCACGGCGCAATCAGTCAGAGCACCATCCACAAGGCCGGCGGCCTTGAAGCCCGCATCGCCGCCGATTTTTTCAAGCAAGCCCTGATCGCAGGCGGTCGCGCCTGTTTGCGGATCGACGTCGATGACATCCCAGGCAACATTGCCGCTATCGACCGTGGCACGCAGCTTGGCCAGTTCGCCGCTCCATGTATCCTGGGT
>NZ_RZOM01001771.1:0-610 GCF_003999175.1 Mesorhizobium sp. M7A.F.Ca.ET.027.03.2.1
CGGCCCGACGATGCGCTGTCGCTGGAGGCCGAGTTCGGCATAGCCTCGGCGAAGAAGGCCCTCGACCATGCCGGGCTGCAGCCGTCGGATATAGACCTGGTGATCTGCTCGGCCTCGCATCACCAGCGGCCCTATCCGGCGATCGCCATCGAAATGCAGGAGGCGCTGGGGACGAAGGGCGCGGGCTTTGACATGGGGCTTGGCTGTTCTTCGGCGGCGGCCGCCTTGCACATAGCCGTCAATTTGGTGCGGTCGGGCGCGCACAAGCGCATTCTGGTGACGACGCCCGAGATCATCACCGGCCATCTCAATTTTCGCGACCGGCAGACGCATTTCATCTTCGGCGACGCTTCGGTGTCGATGGTGGTCGAAGGGCTGGCCAAGGGCGACAAGCGGCCGGGGCGCTTCGAAGTGCTCGACACGCGCGTCTGGACGCAGATGTCGAACAACATCCGCACCAATCTGGGCTATCACACCCGCACCGCCCAGGATGATCCTTACATGATCAATCTGGAAGGCAATCTGATCAAGCAGGTCGGCAACAAGGTGTTCAAGGAAGTCACCGTTGCCGGGCAGAAATTCATCGTCGAATTCCTGGCCGAGCACGGGC
>NZ_RZOM01001772.1:0-609 GCF_003999175.1 Mesorhizobium sp. M7A.F.Ca.ET.027.03.2.1
CGGCCTGCGCCATGGGATAGCAGGGGTTTTCGATCCAGACGGCATCGCCGGGGCTGAGCGCGGCGCGCACCAGAAGATCCAGCCCCTGCTGCGTGCCCGAAGTCAGCACGATCTGGCCGGCATCGCAGCGCACGCCGCGTGCGGTCCTGAGATAGGTGGCAATTGCCGTGCGCAGCGGCAGGCCGCCGCGCGGATCGCCATAGCGGAAATGCTCCGGCCCGGGGCGAGCGAGGTGGCGCGACAGAAGGATGCGAAACAAATTAAGCGTGCGCGGATCGGACACCGCCACGCCAAGGCCGCAAGGCAGCGAGGTGGCGGCATCGATCTCGGGTGGCCGTGGCTTGACCAGTGTTGTCGGCAGATGCGGCACGTCAGGCGCGACGAAGGTTCCGGCACCGATCCTGGCGACGGCGAAGCCTTCCGAGACCAGCATTTCAAAACAGGCAACCGCCGCCGAACGCGATAGGCCGAAGCGCTGTGCGAGATCCCGGGTGGTCGGCAATTTGGCCCCGGCGGCCAGCGCGCCGGTCTCGATCAGCCGCCTGAGCGCCGCATAAAGCTCGCGGCTGCGCGGGCCGTCGCCCGGGAGGACCGGGATCAGCGCCGACC
>NZ_RZOM01001773.1:0-606 GCF_003999175.1 Mesorhizobium sp. M7A.F.Ca.ET.027.03.2.1
GCTTTGGGATCTGGAGATGCACCGCGCAATAACCCAAGGCGCAGTACCAATTTTGGTCGTCAAATCTGTAAAACAGGCACCGTGCGACGCGCGGTCACTGTTCGGCGCGTTGCCGCAGCGCCTTCATCGTCCTTAAAGCGCGTCAGGCTGCTGGCCCAGGATTTTCATCGGTTCCAAGGGGTATCAGGCACGTCTTTTCATCATGAAGGACTGCGGGGGCGGAAAAGATCAGATGTTGAGGGTAACCCCCCGCTTCACCACATCCATTGACACGATTGTTCGAAACTTCTTTACATTTCCATTGTGAAAAAAATGCTGACGCGTGAAATTCTCGTATTCCGTCATGCTGGAAACCACCAAAACAAGAACAAAATCAGCGTCGCCAGTGACGTAGTAGCATTGCTGGACCTCTGGCGCCGAACTAAACCGTGATTTCATCTGGTCGATCTCATCGATCGTTTCGCTGACGAGCTGCACCTCCACGATGATCGTAAGCGGTAGACCCACCGCCTCTGGCTGAATTTGGGCCACACAGGCACTGATTATGCCCTCCCGTCCCATCCGCTGGATTCGCCTCTGAACCGCGGGTGCCGACAGATGTACCGC
>NZ_RZOM01001774.1:0-602 GCF_003999175.1 Mesorhizobium sp. M7A.F.Ca.ET.027.03.2.1
GGCGCGCCGCGCCGGCGCGGAGCGCGATCCGTCGGTGCTCAATCCGAAGGAAGCGGATATCTACAAGGCAGCCCTTGCGGCGAGCGGCGGCGAGGCCGCCAAGCTGTGGCACCAGGCCGGCGAGGAGATGATCAAGGACAGGATCATCCTGCCGCTGATCAGCCCGAACCTGATCCTGGCCTACAAGTCGGACGTCAAGGGCGTGCGTTACAGCGCCTGCTGCAACCTCCCGCTGGCGGAACTCAGCCACTGAGCGAAAAGATGCGGGAGGCGGCCAGCCGCCTCCCGCTTCCTCATCCTGGACGGTCAGCAAATCCTGTTCTTCCAGCATTAAGATCAATATATGATATATCAACACGCGGAGAACTCGCTATGCCTTCCCTGATCAACTCCAAGGACCAGTTGCTGCGCGAGCGCGCGGCCTCGGTCATTCCGGGCGGCATGTGGGGACACATGGCGACGCGCTATCTCGGCTCCGCCTATCCGCAGTTCTTCGAGCGCGCCGACGGCTGCCGGGTCTGGGACGTCGATGGCCGCGAATACATCGACCTGATGATGGTGGCCGAGGATATTGGGGCCCCAACTGCACATCAGGTCGATGT
>NZ_RZOM01001775.1:0-602 GCF_003999175.1 Mesorhizobium sp. M7A.F.Ca.ET.027.03.2.1
TGCAGCCGGTTGCCCTCGATCGTCAGCGAGACGCCGCGCGCCCCACGGTCGAGGGCAACCGGCTGCATCTGCGCACGGCGGAAGCCTTTGCGCTGATATCGACCCATTCCGACCGCTGGGTCGAGCCGCGTGGCACGGCGGTGGTGCGGCTGACCTCGATCCCCTCGGTCAGCGGGCTGTGGCTGATGCCGCGCATGGCGGCTCTGGAGAACAATCCCTCGAAGCTGCGCATCGTGCTCGATGTCGACATCCGCCAGGCCGACCTTGCCGATGAGGGCATCGATCTCTCCATCCGCTGTGGACGCGGCGGCATTCCGGGCCGCGTCTCGGTGCAGCTTTTCGAGGAACATGTCTTCCCCGTCGCGTCACCCGAGCTTGCCCGCGAGATCGGCCGCGGCGACCCTGCCCGGCTGCTCAAATATCCGCTGATCAACGATTCCGACGCGTCTGCCTGGCGCGCCTGGTTTGCCGCGCAAGGCATGGATTATCGCCCGCGCCCGCAGGACCGTCGCTTCGAGGACTACAATCTGGTGCTCGACGCCGCCGCCTATGGGCTCGGCATCGCGCTGGCACGCCCGCCCCTGACCGGGCATCAATTGCAA
>NZ_RZOM01001776.1:0-601 GCF_003999175.1 Mesorhizobium sp. M7A.F.Ca.ET.027.03.2.1
GGAGCAGTTGCGGGCGCTTCGGCTGCGGGAGCAGCCGGCGCGGTGGCCTGAGCAGCCGGCTTTGCCGCGGGCGCGGGAACGGTCAGCAATTCGGCCGGCTTGCCCGGCTCCTCGACCATGGCCAGCACCTGGCCGGCCGCATCCTTGGGAACCGAAACCACGGCGGTCTGCACCGAGGGCGTTACGACATCGCCCGTGGTCGCGCGCAGCGCGATCGTATAATCACCGGGCTTCAGCGGATCGTCGAGAATGATAACGAAGGCGCCATCGGGACCAGCGACCGTCGAGCCAAGCACCGTCGAGCCGTTGAGGATCTCGACCTTGGCGTTGGGCGCCGCATTGCCGGCGACGACAATCGAGCCATTGCTTTCGACGCGCACGACATCGAAGGACGGTGCGACCGGACCGGCCGCAGCCGGCGCCGCCGCGTCCGCGGCCGGTGCGGCCGGTGCCGTTGCCTGGGGCACCGCGGCGGGAGCCGCAGGGACCTCCGCGGCGGGCAGCCGCGCTTCGGTGCTGGGATCGGCCGATTTTTGCGCTGCGGGCGGCGTCTGCGCCGCCACTTGCGCCGGCGGCGTGGGATTGAGATACGGGTCGAGTG
>NZ_RZOM01001777.1:0-597 GCF_003999175.1 Mesorhizobium sp. M7A.F.Ca.ET.027.03.2.1
GTTCCAGGGCAAGGATGCGCTGCTGTCAGGACCGGCCGGCGGCGTCGTCGGCATGGTCGAGACAGCCAGGCTCGCCGGCTTCGATAAGGTCATCGGCTTCGATATGGGCGGCACCTCCACCGATGTCGCCCACTATGACGGCGAATACGAACGCGCCTTCGACACCGAGGTCGCCGGCGTGCGCATCCGCGCGCCGATGATGCGCATCCATACCGTCGCCGCCGGCGGCGGCTCGATCCTGCATTACGAGGCCGGTCGCTTCCGGGCCGGACCGGATTCGGCTGGCGCCAATCCCGGCCCGGCAGCCTACCGGCGCGGCGGCCCGCTCGCCGTCACCGACGCCAACGTCATGCTTGGCAAGCTGCAGCCCGATTTCTTTCCGGCTATATTCGGACCCGGCCAGGACGAGCCGCTCGACGTCGAGACGGTGCGAGCAAAATTTGCGGCACTCGCCGCCGAAATCGGCGATGGCCGGTCGCCCGAGACTGTCGCCGAAGGGTTCGTCACCATCGCCGTGGAGAACATGGCCAATGCCATCAAGAAGATCTCTGTCCAGCGCGGCTACGACGTCACCGAGTATCTCCTGAACTGCTTCGG
>NZ_RZOM01001778.1:0-597 GCF_003999175.1 Mesorhizobium sp. M7A.F.Ca.ET.027.03.2.1
CGGCCGACATGGTGCGGCAGATGGTGGGCGACGAAGTGCCGCTTGCATGGTGCGGCGGAAACGGCCATGGCGGGCTCGGCACCAATGTCGAGGCGATCATGGGCGCCATCGACAAGGCCTGGTCGGAAGCCGGTGTCGCCATTCTGGTCGATCTCGGCGGTGCCGAGACCAACTCGGAAATGGCGGTGGAGATGATCGGCGAGCCACGCTCGCACAAGATCATCGTCTGCAACGCGCCGATCGTCGAAGGCGCGGTGATGGCGGCGACCGAGGCCTCCGGCGGCGCCTCGCTCCGGGAAGTGGTGGCGACGGCACATGAATTGTCGCCGTCGTGAGTGAACGGGAAGTTTGAAGACATGTCCGCATCCGCCGAAGCGACCGTTGTGATCACCCACGAGGTGGGCCTGCACGCGCGTCCTTCGGTGAAGTTCACCAAGCTGGCCAAGAGCTTTGCCGCCGAGGTGGAAATCGCGCTGGCTGCCAACGGACCATGGTTCGACGCCAAGAGCATCGTCAAGGTGATGGCGGCCAAGGCGCCGAAGGGCACGGTGCTGCGCATCAGGGCCAGCGGTGACGGCGCCAATGATGCCGTCACCG
>NZ_RZOM01001779.1:0-595 GCF_003999175.1 Mesorhizobium sp. M7A.F.Ca.ET.027.03.2.1
CCGGCGTTTCGATGGCACGGCGCACGATATCGACGCCAGTCTTCTGGTCCGCATTGTCGGTCTGCACGGCATCGAGCGCCTTGGCTGCCCGCAGCAGCGCGACACCGCCGCCAGGCAGCACGCCCTCCTCGACGGCCGCGCGGGTCGCATGCAGCGCATCGTCGACGCGGTCCTTACGCTCCTTGACCTCGACCTCGGTCGAGCCGCCGACCCGGATCACCGCAACGCCGCCGGCGAGTTTGGCCAGCCGCTCCTGCAACTTCTCGCGGTCGTAGTCGGAGGTGGTCTCCTCGATCTGCGCCTTGATCTGCGCGACACGGCCCTGGATCTCTTCCTTGCGGCCGACACCGTCGACGATGGTGGTGTTTTCCTTCTCGATCACCACTTTCTTGGCGCGGCCCAGCATCTGCAGCGTCACATTTTCCAGCTTGATGCCGAGATCTTCCGAGATCGCGGTGCCGCCGGTGAGAATGGCGATGTCTTCCAGCATGGCCTTGCGGCGGTCGCCGAAGCCCGGCGCCTTGACGGCCGCGACCTTGAGGCCGCCGCGCAGCTTGTTGACGACCAGCGTCGCCAGCGCCTCGCCTTCCACATC
>NZ_RZOM01000177.1:0-7680 GCF_003999175.1 Mesorhizobium sp. M7A.F.Ca.ET.027.03.2.1
ATGCGGGCGGGGCCGCGAAAGTCGATCTCCATACGGCGCACCACCCAGACTATTCTTTCGCCATGCTTGCCGTCGGCAAGCTCTGTGTGGTGCACGCCGGTGAGCCGGAGATAGTCGGAGCGACCGCGTTCGAAGAATTCGAGATAGCGCGCATGGTAGACGACGCCGGAGAAATCGGTGTCGGCATAATAGACCCGCGCCATCAGCCGGTGGCCGAACGCCGTCAGCGCGCCGGAAAGCCCGGCCAGCAGCGTCGCCGATTCACCATGATCGCCCATTGCGCTTCCCTTTTCAGCCCCGGCGAGGCACCAGTTTCCCGCAGAACATAACATCGGATGGCACTGTTGACGGCGATGATCAAGAGTTTGACCGCGGCGCTGCTCGTGCTGGTGGCTTTGACGCTGCCTGGCCAGGCCGCGACATTCTCGATGAAGCGCGGCCTCAATCTCGACCAATGGGTCACATGGCCCGGCGAAGACCAGTGGGGCGACGCCAAGGCCATCCTGCCCTATCCGGAATGGCGGAAATTTCTTGGGGAGAACGACCTCAAGGCACTGAAGGATGCCGGCTTCGATTTCCTGCGCATGCCGGTCGATCCATCGCCCTTTCTGTCCGACCAGACCGTGACCTTGCGTGACGATCTCTATGCCAGCGTGCTGGACTCCGTGCGCATGATCAACCGCGCCGGGCTGAAGGTGGTCGTCGACATGCACCTGATCCCGGCCGGCGGCAGCCGCAAGATCGGCATGGCGCAAGTGATGGACGATCCGCGGACCTTCGACGCCTATGTCGAGATGGTCCGCAAGATGGCCCGCACGCTGGCCGGCGAAGATCCCACCCAGGTCGCCTTCGAGCCGATGAACGAACCGATCGTCGACTGCGACAGCGACGGCACCAGCCTGTGGCCGGACCGCCAGCGCAAACTGTTCGCCGCGGCGCGATCCTCGGCGACGAAACTGACACTAGTGCTGACCGGCGCCTGCTACTCCGCCGCGAGCTCGCTGGAGAAGATCGACCCGAAGGCGATCCCTGACGGCAATGTCATCTGGACCTTCCATTCCTACGATCCGTTCCTGCTCACCCATCAGGGCGCGACCTGGGCCGGCGACTTCATCCCCTATGTGACTGGCCTGCCCTATCCGTTGACCGCGGTGCCCAAGGCACAGCTCGACGTGACGCTCGACACCATCCGCGCCAGGATCAAGGCCGAGGCGCCGTGGACACGGCAGAGCGGCCTGCTTGCCTATCTCGACGAACAGGTCGCCAGCATGGACAGCCTCGACAAGCTGCTCGGCTTGATGGATGCGCCGTTCAAAAAGGTCGAGGCATGGGCGAAGGCCAACGGCGTCAAGCCTGAAGACATCACGCTGGGCGAGTTCGGCATGATCCGCCAGGAATATGGCAATTCCTATGTGATGCCCGCCGGGTACCGGGCCGCCTATGTCAGGGACATGATCGGGCGTGCCGAAGCACATGGCTTCTCATGGTCGGTGTGGAGTTATGGCGGCGCCTTCGGCATCGTCGACGCCTTCAATGGCGACAAGGCCGAGCCAGATGTGATGGACGTGATCCGCGGGCTGCATTGATCGCTCAGCCAAGAACGACCGAGAAGATTCCGGGCGCATTCAAAAAACGTACCGATGCAATGCTGAGCCAATACCCGAGACGACGGGCGGCGCACTGGAAAATTACTCTTCCTGGAACAGGTTGATCTGCTGCTGCGCCAGATCCTTCGGCGCGTCGAGGCCGAGATGGCGCCAGGCATTGGCCGTCAGCATGCGGCCGCGCGGTGTGCGCTGGATGAAGCCCTGCTGGATCAGATAGGGCTCGATGATGTCCTCGATGGCGTCGCGCGGCTCTGACAGGCCGGCGGCGATCGTCTCGATGCCGACCGGCCCGCCGCCGAAATTGCGCGCGATCATGCTGAGATACCGCCGGTCGAGCGCGTCGAGGCCGAGCGCATCGACCTCCAGCCGGGTCAGCGCCTCGTCGGCGATCTTGCGGTCGACATGGCCGTCGCCGGCCACCGAGGCGAAATCGCGCACACGGCGCAAGAGCCGGCCGGCGATGCGTGGCGTGCCGCGCGCACGCCGCGCGATCTCCAGCGCACCGTCGTCGCCAAGCGGCATTTGCAGGATGCGCGCGCCGCGCCGCACGATCTGCTCCAGCTCCTCGACCGTGTAGAAATTGAGCCGTACCGGAATGCCGAAACGGTCGCGCAGCGGATTGGTGAGCAGGCCGAGCCGCGTGGTGGCGGCGACGAGCGTGAAGCGGGCAAGGTCGATCTTGACCGAACGCGCCGCCGGTCCTTCGCCGATGATCAGGTCGAGCTGGAAATCCTCCATCGCCGGATAAAGGATCTCCTCCACCGCCGGGCTCAGCCGATGGATCTCGTCGATGAACAGCACGTCGCCTTCCTCGAGGTTGGTCAGCAGCGCGGCAAGATCGCCGGCCTTGGCGATGACCGGACCCGAGGTCGAGCGGAAATTGACGCCGAGTTCGCGCGCCATGATCTGCGCCAGCGTCGTCTTGCCGAGACCGGGCGGCCCGACGAACAGCACATGATCGAGTGCCTCGTTGCGGCCCTTGGCGGCCTCGATGAACACTTTGAGATTGGCCCGCACCGCCGCCTGGCCGACGAAATCGTCGAGCGTCTGCGGCCGCAAGGTCTGCTCGGCATCCTCGCCGCGTTTTTCCGGCGCAATCAGGCGGGGCGACAGGCTCATGACGCCTTCCTTGCACACGGCAAGGAACTGAACAAGCGACGGTTCACCGCGCCAGTTCCTTCAGCCCGAAGCGGATCAGCTTCGGCGCATCGGCATCCTCGCCCGCCGTCTTCAGCGCCGCCGCCACAGCATTGGCGGCGGTGTCGCGCGAATAGCCGAGATTGACCAGCGCCGAGACCGCGTCGGTGATGGGCGCGGATGCCACGCCGTCGCCGAGTTCCTGTTTCAGGCCGATGGTGCCCGAGGCGGTTCCGGCATAGGCCGGCGCCTTGTTCTTCAACTCGGTGACGATGCGCTCGGCCACTTTCTTGCCGACGCCGGGCGCGCGCGAAACCATGGCGATATCGCGCAGCGCAATGGCGTTGGCGAGATCCGCCGGCGCCAGCGTCGACAGGATGGCCAGCGCCACCTTGGCGCCGACGCCCGGAACATTGTTCATCAGCAGCCGGAACCACTCGCGTTCCAGCACCGACTGGAAGCCGTAGAGGCGCAGCATGTCCTCGCGCACATAGGTCTCGATAAACAGCACCACCGCTTCGCCCGGCAAAGGCAACGCCGCCAGCGTACGGGCCGAGCAATAGGCGACGTAGCCGACGCCATGGATGTCCACGAGGCAATGATCCTCGTCGACCTCGTCCAGCGTGCCCTTGAGCTTGCCGATCATGCCAGACCTTTCATGGAAGATGGGCTCTCATGGGTGCGTCTCAGGAGAGATGATGTCGAGGTCGGGAAAATAGCTGCGGTAGCGAGCAGCGTCGCGGGTCAAAAGACGATGTCCAGCGACGGTCGCGTGAGCGCCGATAAAGAAATCGGGCAAGGTTCTTTCCCTGACGCCACCGGCCCGGCGATAGCGGGAATGCGTGACGCCGGCAAGGAACGCCGCGTCCCAAGATACAAGTTCGCGATCCATCCCAAGCATGTCGACTGCTTTTCGAAGCGCCGTTTCCGTCGCAATCAGCGGCGCCAACTCGGACCAGACGATCGTGTTGACCACCAACGCGCCGTCGCGGCGGCAGGAGGCGATTGCCGATGCCGACCATCCTTTCATCGGTCCGGCTGGACCCCAAACGTCGATCAGGACATTTGTGTCAATCAATGTCGAGATCTTCACGCGGCCCCCTCAACCACTCCATGTACTGATCGGTGGTCATGCCTCCCAGATCCAACGTCCCCTCCATCCGGTCGAGGACATCGCTGAACCTGCGCAATTTCTCTTCCTGGGAGAGGTTCTCGTTGACGGCAACCAGCCGAACGCCCTCGTCGGTGGCCACGAACTCCACCTCGGAGCCCGGGGCGATGCCCAGACGGTCCCTTATCGGCTTGGGGATTGTGACTTGCCCCTTGGTGGTCACGCGCATGGTAATACCTCTGCGGTATTACTTATCCCTGCAGCGTGAACAAGTCAAGAACATAGCTAGCCGGCCAGCGCCATCCTGTAGGCCACGCTCTGCCGGTGATGCGCGTGGCAGATGGCGATGGCGAGCGCATCAGCGGCATGTTCGGTATCGAAGACGGCTTTTGGCAACAGCACCTTCACCATCATGTGGATCTGCTTCTTGTCGCCATGGCCGACGCCGATCACTGCCTTCTTGACCGCGTTGGGCGCATATTCGGCAACGACGAGACCCGCACGCGCCGGCACCAGCATTGCGATGCCGCGCGCCTGGCCGAGCTTCAGCGTTGCCACCGCGTCCTTGTTGACGAAGGTCTGTTCGACCGCCGCCTCGTGCGGCATCGCGCTGTGCAGGATTTCGGCCAGCCCGTCATGCAGCTGGCACAGCCGCGTTGCCAATGCTGCCTTGTCCTCGGACTTCACAGTGCCGGAAGCAATGAAGCGCAGCGAATTGCCGAGGCTTTCGACGATGCCCCAGCCGGTGCGCCGAAGCCCAGGATCGATACCGATGATGCGAATCGCTTCCGCCATTTGCCGAGTTTACCTCCGGCCCACAGCGATGCCAGCGAAATGTGAACAAACCGGAAACAGAAGATAGACCGAGGTCTAACCCCGAGCGAAAGCCGTGTTGAGCAGGCTGATCTGGTCGGAAACCGGATTGAGGCGGCGAGCCATCGGTTGCATGTCGACCAAGGCGCCCGAGCCATAGATCTCCTCGTCCATGCGGCGCACCAGTGCTTGCAGGCGCAGCGAGCGGGTGACGAGATCGAGGAAATCCTCGGGCAACTCGGCCCAGCCGGCGGCTTCGTCATGGGCGGAAGCGGTGTCGAGACGCACCTTGGACTTTTCCGACGCGACCTGGTCGCGGGTCATCTCGCCGGAATTGGCGGCGCGCTGCAAAAGCAGCCAGGACGCAACCTGCATCAGCCTGGTGGTCAGCCGCATCGATTCGGCCGCATAGAGCGTGGCGCCCAGCCGCGACAGTTTCTTTGCCTCGGCCCGGCCCTTGCCGTCGAGATATTCGGCGGCCTGTTCGACCAGGCCCATGCCTTCCTGGTAAAGCGGCTTGAAGGATTGCGAGAAAACCCGGCGCTCCGCCAGCTTGACGGTTTTCGCACTGCCCTTCGAAGGCTCGTTCATTGATACGCCCCTGCACTTGCAACCGGCCGATTCGGCTCCCTGCCGATACACCCGGAACCCTATCTGACTGAAGCTTGAAAATGCGCTTCGTCACCGGCGAAGGCAAGCACATGTTTAACAGAAGGTTAACGGCGAGCCGCCATTGGGCGGCCCCGCTGAGACGCGGACAAAAAGGGAAATGAAGACAAAAAAAGAGCCGCGGATAAGGCGGCTCTCAGGAGTTTAACAGGGAGGCGTCAAACAAAGTGGCTCCAACCACTCGGTAAGAATCCAGATCACTGGATGAACATAGTAAACACCTGTAAAGCTTAATGAAGCCTTAACGGCGCGGATGTTTTTTGACCGAACGCCGCCATACTGTGCCGTAACAGGACAGCATCTCCTGCGTCAGGCTAGCTCAGGCTGTCCTCCAGATCGCCGGCACAGCCTCACCTTACCCCAGGTCCAGCTCAGGCCGTCTTCCAGATCGCCGGCAAGGCGATGAAGGCGAACAGCAGCATGGCTGCGTAGAAGCCCATCGAGGAGGCCGCCACCAGCGGTTCGATCGCGGCATTGCCGGCAAGCAGGAAGTAGAGGCCGATCAGCAGGCCGATGCCGCTGATTGCGGTCAGCCAGAAATGAACGGTGGCGAGTGTCTTTTGCCCGATGGCAGGGAACAAATGGTAGAAGAAGGCGAAGACCGCCGACATCAGCCATCCAGCCACCATTGTGTGGGCGTGAGTCGGCATCTGACCGTGATCCTGGCTGATCGACATGTGCAGGCCGAGCGCCATGCCGCACAGCGAATAGATGACGGCCAGTGTGAAGAAATTCCGTGCTACCCCTTGCATGTCTGTCCCCCGAATTGCCTTTTCCCGTTGTGGGAATGGGTTTGATCGTCAGGCGATTGTTGTCGCCACCGGGCTCCCGGCGTTAAGCGCGTTAGCATCGGCGATGTTTCCGGACGATGTCGCGCCAACCCCCTCCCGACGATTCGTACATTAGCAGGAAATCAGATAGCGCGTTCACTATCTCAGCCGCTTCTTCATTGCCTGAAACAGATCCGGGTTTTTCGCGACATCGTTCCGAAACAGGCGCCACGCTAAACGCCCGCTCCTCTGACGGCCGGCGCAAATCAGCGCCGCCGCAACCTGACCGGAACACTGCAGGAGCAACCCATGGACTGGTACTCGATCGTCAAATTCCTCCACGTCACTACCGCCATTCTGTGGGTCGGAGGCGGCTTCGTGCTGTTCCTGCTGGGCATGCTTGCCGAGCGGGCGGGCAACATAGAGGAAAAACTGCAGGCAATGCGCGCCAGCGGTCAGCTGGGCGGCAGGTTCTTCGCGCCGATGTCGATGCTGACGCTGATTTTCGGCCTCATCATGTGCTGGTTCTGGGTCGGCTTCTCCGACCTGTGGATCCTCATCGGCCTGGCCGGCTACGCCACGACCTTTTCGATCGGCATGTTCATCTTCAAACCGACCGGCGAGCGCATGGGCGCAATGATCGCCAAAGAGGGCGTCACACCAGAGGTTCTTGCCATCGGCCAGCGTATGATGAGCGCGGCGCGCTTCGACTATGCGGTGATGGTGGTCATCATTGCCGACATGGTGCTCAAGCCGACCGTGCATGACATCGGTATCCTCGCCGGCATGGTGCTGGCCGTCTTGATCGGCGCCACACTGGCCTTTGGCGGCAACCGCCGTCTCGTGCCGAGCGCTGCCTGACCCTGATGACGGGCGGCGGCGCAGCCGCCTTTCTACATCAGACCTGCGATGCCATCCCACAGCAGCTTCAGTGCAACGACCGCGACGGTTGCATAGGTGAAGGGATAGAAGGTTTCCGGCCGCATCCGCCGCACCAGCCAGGCCCCGGCAATGGTCGACAGCGGCGCCAGCGGCATCAGCACCGCCGATGCCGTCAGATTGGCGGTGTCGAACTGGCCGAGCGCGAAATAGGGCACCAGCTTCAGCGCATTGGTGGCGGCAAAGAAGATCGCGGCGGTGCCCGATAGAACCTTCGGATCGAGCCGGATCGGCAAGGCATAGACCTGGAAGGGCGGGCCGCCGACATGGGCTACGAAGCTGGTGAACCCGGCGACCGTGCCCCAGACCGCGGCGGCGACGCGGTTGGGCGCGGCAGCGTGATCGGCGCCATGGCGGAACTGCAGATAGAGCCAGCGCAGGACGAAGATGATGGCGACGGCGCCGACGATCAGCCGCACCGCCTCTTCGGTCACCAGTGCCGCCGTCAGCCAGCCAAGGCCGATGCCGATGACGGCACCCGGCATCATGTCGACCAGCATCTTTCTGTTATAAACGCCCCACCATGTCCATACCGAGGCGATGTCCATCAGGCACAGGATCGGCAGCAGGATGGCCGCCGCCTGCACCGGCGGCATGGTCAGCGCCATCAGCGGCACGCCGACGAAACCGACGG
>NZ_RZOM01001780.1:0-595 GCF_003999175.1 Mesorhizobium sp. M7A.F.Ca.ET.027.03.2.1
CATCATATACGCGTTGATAGGGGCCTATTCCACGGATGCCTTTCCGAAGGGTGGCCCAAACAACTGGTCGGATTTCTGGGACACAAAAAAGTTTCCGGGACTGCGGACCTTGGGAACCGGGGTCCAGCAGGCTGGAGTTGGCACTTTCGAGGCTGCCTTGCTCGCAGATGGCGTCGATCCGTCAAAGCTCTATCCACTGGATTGGAATAGAGCCTTCAAGAGCCTGGACCGGATCAAACCGGACATCCTGAAGTGGTGGGAGAGCGGTGCGGAGACCGGGCAGCTGCTTGTGGACAAGCAGGTTGTTGCCGGAAGTGCCTGGAACGGCCGCATAAGCAGTGCGATTGATGAGGGCGTAAAGCTGTCATTCATGTGGAATCAGGGCTTATTGCAAACGGACTACTGGGTTGCTCTCAAGGGCAGCAAGAACCAGGAGAATGCGATGAAGTTTCTCGCATTTGCCGGGCGCGCGGACCGACAAGCAGAATTTGTCAAGCACATCCTCTATTCTCCGCCGAACAGCCGTGCCTTCTCCATGATCGCCCCGGAACTGGTTGCCAAGCTGCCGACCCAGCCGAGCTTGAAGGGCCAGTTG
>NZ_RZOM01001781.1:0-593 GCF_003999175.1 Mesorhizobium sp. M7A.F.Ca.ET.027.03.2.1
GCGTTGGCCGAGGCCGAGAGGGCCGGCGGCGAATTGCAGAGCCGGCGCGCCGCACTCGATGAAGCGCGCGCCCGCATCGTCGACAGCCATGAGGAGATTTCGGCCGCCTTCGCCGAGGCGGAAATGCTGCTGCAGGACGCGCCCGATCTTGGCGATCTGCAATTGCAGCTCGAACAGTCCTCGGCCAATGTCGCCCGCGACCGCGCCGCGCTTGCCGATGCGCGCGCGGTGCATGAGGGGCTGCGGCGCGAAGCCGAGGCGCGCGCGCGCCGGCTCGATGCCATTGGCGCCGAGCGCAGCAATTGGCTGGAGCGGGCCGAAAACGCCTCGACGCAGATCGCATCGCTCGGCGAACGCAGAGCCGAGGCCGAGGCCGAACGCGAGCGGTTGGCCGATGCTCCCGATGAAATCGACGCCAAGCGGCGTGCCTTGCTGTCGCAGCTCACCGAGGCCGAGAGCTTGCGCAAGGCGGCAGCCGACCGTCTGCAGGAAGCGGAGAACCGGCAATCCGAACTGGACAAGGCCGCCACCGGCGCCATCCAGTTCCTGGCCGAGGCGCGCGAGACCCGCGTTCGCGCCGAAGAGCGGCTGAC
>NZ_RZOM01001782.1:0-590 GCF_003999175.1 Mesorhizobium sp. M7A.F.Ca.ET.027.03.2.1
ATCCCGACCGGCTCCAAGAACCTGGCAACTGCAAAAGACTTCGTCGCTTTCAGCGTCAAGCCAGACGTTAACGCTGCCTTGAGCAATCACATCGCGTACGGGCCGACCGTAAAGGCAGCCAGCGATCTGGTCGCCAAGGACGTACTGCCGAACTTGCCGTCTGCCCCGCAAAACAGCGAGGGCGCCTTGGCCCAGGACGGATCATTCTGGGCAAAAAACGGCGACGCGCTGAACGCCCGCTTCTCCAGCTGGATTTCCCAGTAATTCTGACCACGGGAGCTCCTGGATGACACTGCCGTACGGCGACGTTGGCTTGGTAATGACGCAGACCAATACCGCGCCACAGGTAGCGTCGCCGGCGGCTCATGTCGTCGTTCGCTCGACGATCAGGAGGGACAACAATCGGAGGGCAGTCAGGGCTGCTCTTCCAGCGGCGCCCCTCATGATTTTCCTACTTTTGTTTCTAGTTATTCCGATAGGGTCAATCATACACACGGCGGTGTCTGACCGGGAAATTTGGAAAGCGCTGCCGCTTACAACGCAGGCGCTTCAGGCCTGGGACGGAGATGACCTCCCGGACGCCGCCGTCT
>NZ_RZOM01001783.1:0-588 GCF_003999175.1 Mesorhizobium sp. M7A.F.Ca.ET.027.03.2.1
GGACGCTGACCGACGGCATTGCCTATTTTCGCGGCGGCGCGGCGCCCGCTCTGGCGCGACTGGGCGGTTTCAAGACGATAGGCGCCGACGATGCGCTGTTCGCGCTCTGCCAGGACAAGTTCCGCTCCGGAGCCGTGCTCGGCGCGCTCGGCCTGCCGGTGCCGCAGGCCGGGCTCGCGCGCGACGGCCAATGGCTGGTCGAGCCGCCGGCCTCGCCCGCCGGCTGGTTCGTCAAGCCCAACCGGCTCGGCGCTAAGATCGGCATCTGGCCGGACTCGCGTGTGGCCGACCTCGGCCATGCGCTGGAGCTTAGCCGGCGCGTCTTTTCGGCCTATCGCGACGATGTCGTCGTCCAGCCCTATGTCGCCGGCCGCAACGTGCGCGCCAGTTTCCTCGGCCTGGTGCCAGGCGCCGGGGTCGAAGCGCTTGGCGTGGCCTTTGTCGATTCAGGCGCCGATTTCCAGACCATGGCCGACAGCCTGGCGCTCTACGGCGACACCGGGGAGGCAGCGAAAGCGGCGGGACATTACGCCGAGCCGGAACTCGTCGCGGTTGCCGACAGCCAGCGGGCCGCCGACGCCACGATAC
>NZ_RZOM01001784.1:0-586 GCF_003999175.1 Mesorhizobium sp. M7A.F.Ca.ET.027.03.2.1
CCACAAGATCCTCGAATTGCTGGCAGCCGCCCGCCACGAGGGCAGCGGTGAAGCCGGCAGGCTCGGACCGGATGCCAAGAGCCAGGTCACCGTTCGCTATGTCGACGGCAAGGCCGCCGAGGCGACGCAGATCGTGCTGTCCACGCAGCATCTCGATGCGAGCTGGGATTCGAAGAAGGTCCGCAAGGTCGTCGAACCCTATATCCGGGAGGCGCTGGGCGAGCTGAAGATCGCCGACAACTGCATGTGGTACATCAATCCGACCGGCAAGTTCGTCATCGGCGGGCCGGACGGCGACGCCGGGCTGACCGGCCGCAAGATCATCGTCGACACCTATGGCGGTGCCGCACCCCATGGCGGCGGTGCCTTCTCCGGCAAGGACACCACCAAGGTGGATCGTTCGGCGGCCTATGCGGCGCGCTACCTGGCCAAGAACGTCGTGGCGGCGAAACTCGCCGACCGCTGCACCATCCAGCTTTCCTACGCCATCGGCGTTGCTCAGCCGCTGTCGGTCTATGTCGACTTGCACGGTACCGGCAAGGTCGACGAGGCAAAGCTCGAGGACGCGCTGCGCACGGTGATGGAT
>NZ_RZOM01001785.1:0-586 GCF_003999175.1 Mesorhizobium sp. M7A.F.Ca.ET.027.03.2.1
GCCTTTCCACGAAGAAGATGGCAATCCGGTTCAATGCCGCGAGGCCGTTCGCCGGCGCGACGAGATGGTCGAAAAACTCGCATCGCTGCCGCCGGTCGGCAGCGCGCTCGACCAGATCATCCACCACTTTGGCACCGACACCGTCGCCGAGGTGACCGGCCGGTCGCGCCGCATCGTGAAGAAGACCGGCCGAGACGGCATCGACCGGCTGGCCGTGGAAAACCGCCCTGGCTTGGCCAATCTCGCCGAGACCCAGAGTTTTATGAATGACGACAAGAGCGTCTTGGTCTTTTCGGACGCTGGCGGCACCGGGCGCTCCTACCACGCCGATCTCGGCGTGAAGAACCAGCGCCTACGCAAGCACTATCTGCTCGAAGCAGGCTGGCGCGCCGACAATGCCATCCAGGGCCTCGGACGGACCCCCCGCACAAATCAGAAGCAACCGCCGCTGTTCCGGCCCATGGCCGCGAACGTGAAGGCCGGCAAGCGCTTCCTGTCGACGATCGCCAGACGGCTCGACACGCTGGGCGCGATCACGCGTGGCCAGCGCCAGACCGGCGGGGCAGGGCTGTTCCGTGCCGAGGAC
>NZ_RZOM01001786.1:0-585 GCF_003999175.1 Mesorhizobium sp. M7A.F.Ca.ET.027.03.2.1
CAGCAGAAGGTGCTGTTGGCGCGTGCCTTGGCGCTGGAGCCCGCGATCCTGCTCCTCAACGATCCGACGCGTGGCGTCGACGTGGCGACGCGGCATGTGCTCTACGACGTGTTTCGCGGGCTGGCGTCCGACGGCATGGGGCTCGTCATCCTATCCAGCGAAATCGAGGAGATTCTTCTCCTGTGCCAGCGCGTGCTGGTGTTCCGTGAGAACGAAGTCGCGGCCGAGATCTCTGGCGACGCGCTCACCACCGACAGCGTGATATCAGCCATGTTCGGACGTGCGGCATGAACCCTGTTGCGCGCCTCCTGTCCCTTGGGCGAAATTTCGGCTTCGCGGTCGTGCTGCTGGTCGTGCTGCTCGCGGTCAATCTCATCCTCAGCCCCGGGCGGTTCCAGCCGGGTTCCTGGGGCGCGCTGGTCGGATTGGCCGCGCCCTTGATCGGCGCGGCCATTGCGTCCACGCCTGTCATCCTCGCCGGGCGTGGCGGTATCGACATCTCGGTCGGGCCATTGATGGGCTTCATCAACGCTTTGGCGATCCAGGTGCTGTTCCTCGGCGCCGGCATCTCATCACCCCTGGTGC
>NZ_RZOM01001787.1:0-583 GCF_003999175.1 Mesorhizobium sp. M7A.F.Ca.ET.027.03.2.1
TGTTCGCCTCGCTCGACCACATCAGCAAGGGCAGGGCGTCGTGGAACGTCGTCACCTCGGCGATGGACGAGGAGGCGCGCAATTTCGGCCGCGACGGCAATATCGAACATGCGTTCCGCTACGAGCGTGCGGCCGAATTCCTCGATATCGTCAAAGCGCTGTGGGACAGCTGGGAAGACGAGGCGCTGCTGATCGACAAGGCGTCGGGCTATTTCGCCGACCCCGACAAGGTCCACCCCGTCGACCACAAGGGCAAGCATTTCAAGGTGCGCGGGCCGCTCAACGTCTCGCGGCCGCCGCAAGGCCATCCGCTGATCGTCCAGGCGGGCTCCTCGGAGGACGGCAAGAACTTCGCCACCGCCCAGGCCGATGCGCACTTCGCCATCTACAGCACCAAGGAAGATGGCATCAAATACCGTCAGGATATCAACGAGCGGCTGGCCCGCCACGGCAGGCGGCCGGAGAGCTTCAAGATCCTGCCCGGCATCCTGCCTGTTGTCGCCGCCTCCGAAGCAGAAGGCCGGGAAAAGCAGGAATACCTGCAGACCTTGCTGCCGGATCAGGTCGGCATCGACCTTCTGTC
>NZ_RZOM01001788.1:0-582 GCF_003999175.1 Mesorhizobium sp. M7A.F.Ca.ET.027.03.2.1
GCGGTGGCGCGCGCCGGCGGTTTTCGCGATGGCGCGCGTGCCAGCGGCGGCAGCGCCTCCGGCTTGAGTGAAGCGGTGCGTCGCCTGGAAGCGCAGCTCGGTGTCAGGCTGTTCAACCGCACGACGCGCAGCGTTGTTCCGACCGAGGCGGGCCTCAGCCTGCTGGAGCGGCTCGGCCCGGCGCTGTCGGAGGTGGAGGCGGCGCTGGATGTGGTGAACGGCTTTCGCGACAGGCCGGCGGGTTCGCTGCGTCTCAATGTGCCGGTCAGCGCCGCGCGGCTGATATTGCCGGATATCGTGCCGGGTTTTCTGGCCGCCTATCCCGGCATCCGGTTGGAGGTGATCGCCGACGAGAACTTTGTCGACGTGCTGGCGGCCGGCTGCGACGCCGGCATCCGCTATGACGAGCGGCTGGAACAGGACATGATCGCGGTGCCGATCGGACCGCGGGTGCAGCATTTCGCCACCGCCGCCAGCCCTGCCTATCTTGAGCGCCATGGGCGGCCGCAACACCCGAGCGACCTGCTTGGCCACTCTTGCGTGCGCGGGCGCTTTGCCAGCGGTGCGATGCTGCCTTGGGAG
>NZ_RZOM01001789.1:0-580 GCF_003999175.1 Mesorhizobium sp. M7A.F.Ca.ET.027.03.2.1
GTCTTGTTGGCGAAAATGGTTCGGGCAAATCCACCCTGATCAAGATTATTGCTGGCGTGCAGGCGCCCGATCCGGGTGGTCGCATCGTTCTGGAGGGTCGCGAACATTCTCGTTTGGACCCCATTCATTCCACTAAGAGTGGCATCCAGGTCATCTATCAGGATCTCTCCCTCTTTCCCAACCTATCCGTGGCTGAGAACATCGCCATCGGCAGCCACATGGGCTTGCCTCGGCTCGCGAATTGGAACCGCATAAGTGACATTGCGGCGAAAGCGATGGCTCGCATCAACGTCAATCTCGACCTGGAGACGATGGTGTCGGACCTCTCTATCGCAAACCGGCAACTGGTTGCGATTTGCCGTGCCATGGCCGCCGACGCAAAGCTGGTCATCATGGACGAGCCCACCGCCTCGTTGACCCGGCATGAGGTGGATGCTCTGCTGAGTGTCGTCAAAGACCTTAAGAGCAGAGACATTTGCACGGTGTTCGTATCCCACCGTCTCGATGAAGTAATGGAGATAGCCGAGCGCGTGACGGTTCTGCGAGACGGCGGCAAAGTGGGGACCTTTGATGCCAGCGA
>NZ_RZOM01000178.1:0-7659 GCF_003999175.1 Mesorhizobium sp. M7A.F.Ca.ET.027.03.2.1
GCTGACGGCACACCGCACCGGGCCGATGTTTTCCTCCAGCACGAAGATGCCGGCGCCGCCCTCTTGCGCCAGTTCGGCCAGCGCGATCGCGGCGCCGACCGTCGGATGGCCGGCGAACGGCATTTCATAGTCGGGGGTGAAGATTCGAATGCGGTTTTTGTGCTTGGGATTGTCCGGCGGCAGCACGAAAACCGATTCCGACAGATTGAACTCACGCGCGATGGCCTGCATCGCCGCCGTGTCCAATCCCTTGCTGTCCAGCACGACGGCCAAGGGATTGCCGGCCAATCGCTCGGTCGTAAACACATCGTAGAGCAAGTAATTCCGGGTTTTCATTCCTGCCTCAATCCCAACATGGGCGAAATTTAATTTGATATTTGAACCAGTAAGCCTGATCTGTGCACAGATAGGGACATTGCGCATTATAGGGGTCCAGCGTGGACCAGATTGTCAATCTGCCAAAGACGGAATCGGATTCCGCCATCGAGACGGCGCTCGGGCTCGACAGAACGGGTCGGCGAAAGTCGCGCCGGCGCGGCTGGCTATATGCTCTGCTGGCGTTGATCGTGCTCGCTGCCGCGCTCGGCGTCTATCAGTGGTATGCCGGCTCGCCGGCCAGGATCGATTACACCACCGTGCCTGCCGCCAAGGCGGACCTCACCGTCGCGGTGTCGGCGACCGGCACGCTGCAGCCCCTTACCCAGGTCGACATTTCAAGCGAACTGTCCGGCATCATCCGCTCGGTCTCGGCCGAGGAGAACCAGCAGGTCAAGAAGGGTGACGTGCTGGCGACACTCGACACGGTGAAACTCGAAGTCCAGATCGAGCGCGCCGAAGCTTCGGCCAAGGCCGCCGCCGCCAATGTCGAGGACGCCACGGTTACGCTGGCCGAAAACGAGAAGGCGCTTGTGCGCGCCGCCGAACTGACCAGGCGCGGCATGGCGACCGACCAGTCGCTTGAAGCAGCAACCGCCACGCGCGACCGTTCCAAGGCAGCCCTCGACAGTGCGCAGGCCAACCTCGCCATCGCCCAGGCCGACCTCAAGGCGCAGCAGACCGACCTTGCCAAGAGCACCATCTATGCGCCGATCGACGGCATCGTGCTTACGCGATCGGTCGATCCCGGCCAGACGGTCGCCTCCTCCCTGCAGGCGCCGGTGCTGTTCATCATCGCCGCCGATCTCAGGAACATGGAACTGGTGGCGGCGGTCGACGAGGCCGACATCGGCGCGGTCAAGTCAGGCCAGCATGCCCGCTTCACCGTGGATGCCTTCCCCGAGCGGCCGTTCGATGCCGAGATCCGCGACATCTCCTATGCCTCGGTCACCACCGACGGCGTCGTCACCTACAATGCGCGGCTCGAGGTCGACAACAACGAGCTGTTGCTGCGGCCCGGCATGACCGCCACCGTTTCGGTCGTCACAAAACAGGCTAAGGGCGTGCTCACCGTACCCGCCACCGCCTTCCGCTATCGCCCGGCGCAGCAGGCCGCCCGCGGCTGGAGCCTGAGCGACCTGTTCACCGGCCGCATGGGGCGCCCCGGCGGCAATCGCCAGCGCCAGGCCGCCACAGTCCCCACCGACGGCTCGCGCACGCTCTACGTGCTGGAGAACGGGCGTCCGCACCCGGTCAATGTCAAGATCGGCTCCACCGACGGCGAACTGACCGAGATCATTTCGGGCCTGGACGAAGGCGCACAAATCATCACCGCGTCGCAGCAGCGGAGCTGATGCCGTGGCTACGGGCGCGACCCTCATCACCTTCGACAAGGTCTGGAAGAGCTACGGCCAGGGCGAGGCCAAGGTGCATGCGCTGGCAGGCTTCGATCTAGCGATCCGGCGTGGCGAATTCGTTGCCATCATGGGTCCGTCCGGCTCCGGCAAGTCGACGGCGATGAACATCATCGGCTGCCTCGACACGCCGACGGCCGGAACCTATTCCTTCATGGGCATCGACGCCGGCCGGCTCGACCGCAACCGCCGCGCCATGCTGCGCAACCTTTATGTCGGCTTCGTCTTCCAGGGCTACAATCTGCTGGCCCGCACCACGGCAGCCGAAAATGTCGAACTGCCGCTGATCTATCGCGGTGTTGCCGCGCGCGAGCGCCGCGACCTTGCCATGCAGGCGCTGGCGGAGGTCGGCCTTGTCGGCCGTGAGCACCACACGCCGGCCGAGCTGTCCGGCGGCCAGCAGCAGCGCGTGGCGATCGCGCGCGCCATCGTCACGCGCCCGACGCTCCTCGTCGCCGACGAGCCGACCGGCAATCTCGACACCGCCCGCACGCACGAGATCATGGACCTGCTCACCCGGCTCAACACCGAGCTTGGCCTGACCATCGCCATGGTCACGCATGAGGCCGACGTCGCCGAATATGCCGAACGCACAATCCGCTTCCTCGACGGCCATGTCGCTTCGGATTCCAGGAAGCTGGAGATCGCACAGCCATGATCTGGGAAACCGTCCGCCTCTCGCTGCGCTCGATCCGCCGCAATGTACTGCGGTCGTTCCTGACGCTGCTCGGCATCGTCATCGGCGTTGCCGCCGTCATCGCCATGCTCACCATCGGCTCGGGCACCACAGCAAAGGTCAAGGCCGACATCTCCAAGCTCGGCAGCAATCTGCTGGTGGTCCGCTCCGGCCGTCCGGCCGGCCCCGGCGGACCGGGCGGGCTCGACCAGGTGGTGCGTCCGCTCGCGGAAAAGGACCTGGCGGCGCTGGTGGCGCACCTGACTGGCGCGCGCGCCATTTCGCCTGCCTCGCAAAAACAGGTGCGCGTCATCTTCGGCACCGAGAGCCTGACCTCGGGCGTCACCGGCACCGACAGCGCCTATCTCGATGCGCGCGACTGGAAGCTGGTGTCGGGCCGCCCGTTCAGCGATTCCGAAACCCGCTCGGGCACAGGCGTGTGCCTGATCGGCGAGACCGTGCGCCAGCAGTTCTTCGGCGCCGGCGATCCCGAGGGCGAGATCATCCGCGTCAACCGCACCTCCTGCAAGATCATCGGCCTGCTCGAGCCCAAGGGCTATACCGGCTTCGGCCAGGACCAGGACAATGTCGTGCTGATGCCGCTGCACGCCTACCAGCGCCGCATCGCCGGCAACCGCGACATCGACAACATCTACATCGCCGCCGACGACCGCACGCCGACCAGCGAGTTGCAGCCGCGCGTCGAGGACATCTTGCGAGACGCGCGCCGCATCACACCCGATCGCGAGAGCGATTTCGCCATCCGCGACATGACCCAGATCGCCGACGCCATGGCCAGCGCCACAACCACCATGACCGGCATGCTGGGCGCCGTCGCAGGCGTCAGCCTGCTGGTCGGCGGCATCGGCATTATGAACATCATGCTGGTGTCGGTCACCGAACGCACGCGCGAGATCGGCATCAGGCTGGCCATCGGGGCGCATGAAAAGCACATCCTCATCCAGTTCCTGGTCGAGGCGACGGTGCTGTCGCTGCTCGGCGGCATTATCGGCATCCTGATCGGGCTGGCGCTGGCCGGCCTCGCCGCGGTGACGCTGACCATCCCGTTCGCGCCGAGCCCGGCGGTGATCCTGCTCGCCGTCGGCTTTTCCGCCCTGATCGGCATGGTGTTCGGCTTCTTCCCTGCGCTGCGCGGCGCCAGGCTCGACCCGATCGACGCGCTGCGGCACGAATAGGCACCCGGTCGGAAGCGCGCCAGCGCTCCAACCGGTTTTGCACAGTCTTCGGTGTTTCCCCCCTGCCCGCCGCTGTCGCCGCGCCGTTCGCGATGCTAGGGCAATTCACCTGGGTGGAGGAATGCGGGATGAGCAAGAAGGCGCGACTGGTCCTGGCGATTGTGGTCATCGAGGCAGGTCTTGCAGGCATCTGGTGGTATCTCGCCCGCTTCGGCATGGCCAATCCCGATCGCGTCACCGCTGACTTCCAGGCAGTCGTCGGCCAGACCATGGGTATGGCGATGGGCGGCTTGCTCGGCATCGGCTTCATCCTGTTCCTCGTCGCCGCCCGCAACGATCGCAACGCGGCGCAGAACAAGACGCGCCCTTAATTCCCGTTTGCGAAATGCCACTCGATCAGCGGCTTCATGTGCGGTGACAGCCCGACCGGCAGGTCGGCGGCATGGCGGATGATCACCGGTCCCTCGATCTCCGGCTCGGTCTCGGTGGCGACGAACGCTGAGATGCGCCTGGCGATCTCGTCTGCGGGCGCCATCTCATGATAGCGGCGGAAGATCACCGTGCCGCTGCTGGTCGACATGGCATGGTAGCGCTTGCCGCGTTCAACACCTGACAGGTCGAGCCCGGTTTCCTCGCGCACCTCACGCATCATGTTGAAATCGACATCGACCAGCCCGTCGCGAAAATCGACCGGCTCGAATGAGCCGGCGGCGAAATAGACGCGGCCGGCGTTGACGGTGTGAGGACCCATGCGGATCGCCACCAGCGCATTGTCGCCGGCCACCAGCATGGCATGCGCATAGGCATGCTCGGCGCCCGAATTCTCGCGCCGTTTCCGCCACAGCATGAACGTCGAGTAGTTGACCGCATGGCAGCGGCCGATGAGACGGCTGTCGCGGTAGGCAAGTTGCGACAGCAGCACCACCATGCCGTCGAACAGCGCCGGATTGGCGGCGATTTCGTGCTGCCAGTTCTCGGCGATCGCCTCTGCATTGTCCCTTGCGAAAGGGTGCGGACCGGGATCGAGCCGGACATCGATGTCGTCGACCGGCAGGATGACGTTGCGCGGAAGGTCGAAACTCATGCGTCAGGTCATGTCCAGCGTGATCGCCACTGGGCAATGGTCCGATGCCTTCGGTCGGTCCCAGCCGGCGCGCGGAAACCGCTCGACCTCCTGCCCCGGCGGAAAGATGGTGCGCCAGGGCTGGCCGTTGCGGATGATGTCGGGAACGGCCGTTGCGTTGCTGGCGGCGAGCCCCTTCGACAACAGGATGTAGTCGAGCTGGCACAGATGCCGCTCTTCCGGTCCGCGCGTGTGGTAAAAACTCCAGCGGTTCATCTCCGGCCGCCGCTCGACGACGTTTTCGCAAAAGCCGCCTGCCGTCAGCACGTTGATGCAGGACTGGGCTTCGTCGACCACCTCGAAGCGATAGCCGTCGATCGCATCGCCGGCCACCTTCACGCGCTGGCGATAATCATTCATGTCGCCGCATATCGCCCAGCGTTTGTTGGCGGCATGCTCCCCACCGAAGCGCTCCTCGATGATGCGGCGCACGGCCTGCGCTTCCGCGATGCGCACCGGCATCGTCGCCTCGCGCCCGTCGAGCCCGTTGCGCGGCGAGCCCATCGACTTGAAATGCACGAGATAGAGCGTCAGCGGCACACCGCCCACGGTGACGTCGATCTCCAGGCAGTCGCGCCGGAAAATGCGCTCATTGGCCTGATTGCCCAGTGCCTCGAGTTCCGGCGTGTGCAGCCCGAACTGCTCGTAGGTGACATAGGCATGGCTGGTCATGCGCACGAATTCGATCGGCTGGCCCTGCGCGGTCTCGTTGCGCATCATCACGGCAACGTCGATGCCGCGCGAATCATTGCCCGATGTGGTGTATTTCTGCCGGTAGCCCTGCCCCACCATCTTGAACAGATAGCCGTATTCGAAGGCCTTCAGCGCTTCGATGTTGTCGACCTCCTGCATGCAGATGATGTCGGCCCGGGTGGCAGCGATTGCCAGCGCCGTCAGTTGGCGCGTGTCGTCGGACTGGGCGATGGCGCGGGCCTGCTCCAGGATCCTGTATTCCGCCTCGCTCTGGATATCGAACAGCGCCAGCGTTCGATCCTCGTTGAGCTGGTTGCGATAGCCGGAAAAATCGAACCTGTTCATCAGGTTCTCGACATTGAAGGTGGCAAGGCGCAGCGACATGCCACGACCTTTGCCCGCAAGTGCTTCGGAAAACAAGCGCGCAAAACCACCATCTGAGATCGATTGGTCCTGGGCGCGTTCGCGTCATGGTTGACGGAACCTTTCCGTTCATCCGCCGTTCAGATGCAAACATCCATTGTTGCCCCATTCCTCGGGTGGGCGTGGGGCCTGTAACTCTTGGAGAGTGCAATGAGTTCGCTCTTTTCTCCCACGGTCAAATCGGGGCTGATAGCCCTCGGTATCCTGTCCGGCGTCACGGCACCGTCCGCCGCCGGACCGATCATGCAGCCGGATCTGTCGATACCCACCAGCACGGCGGCGCCGAATGTCACGCCGGTTCGCGACAGTTGGGCCGGCGGCAACAACCGTCAGTTCAACAACGACGATTGGAGATGGCGCCGGTCGGGCAATTGGGACGGCGGCCGTCGACACTGGCACGGCGGCGGCGGTAATTGGAATGGTGGAGACAACTGGCGTTGGCGCCATGGTCGCCATCACTATCGCGGCGGCCGTTATTACGATGATGGCGCGAGTGCCGCGATCCTGGGTCTTGGCCTGGGGCTTGGCCTCGGCAGCATGTACAACAATTACGACTACTATGACCGGCCGGCGCCGCGCCGCTACTACCGCGCGGGACGGCTTTCGAGCGCCCATGTCCAATGGTGCTACAACCGCTACCGGTCGTACCGGGCCTACGACAACACCTTCCAGCCCTACAACGGCCCGCGCCAGCAGTGCTACTCACCCTATTGAGCTGACCTGTAGCTGAGCCGACCGGCAGAATGAAAAAACGGCGCCACTTGGCGCCGTTTTTGTTCTGGAAGCCGCTGTTTCGAGCGCTTGTGGATTTCGCTCAGTTCTTGGCCTTGTCGACCAGCTTGTTCTTGGAAATCCAGGGCATCATCGCGCGCAGCTTGGCGCCGACTTCCTCGATCTGGTGGCTGTCATTGTTGCGGCGGATGCCCTTGAAGCGGGACATGCCGGCGCGGTATTCCTGCATCCACTCCGAGGTGAATTTTCCCGTCTGGATGTCCTTCAGCACGCGCTTCATCTCGGCCTTGGTCTCGGCGGTGATGATGCGCGGGCCCGAGACATATTCGCCCCATTCGGCGGTGTTCGAGATCGAGTAGTTCATGTTGGCGATGCCGCCTTCATAGATCAGGTCGACGATCAGCTTGACCTCGTGCAGGCACTCGAAATAGGCCATCTCAGGCGCGTAGCCGGCTTCCACCAGCGTCTCGAAACCGGCCCGGATCAGCTCGACCAGACCGCCGCACAGCACGACCTGCTCGCCGAACAGGTCGGTCTCGCATTCCTCGCGGAAATTGGTCTCGATGATGCCCGAACGGCCGCCGCCGACGCCGCAGGCGTAGGACAGGGCCAGGTCGAGCGCATTGCCCGAGGCGTCCTGGTTGACGGCGACCAGGCACGGCACGCCGCCGCCCTTCTGGTATTCGCCGCGCACCGTGTGGCCGGGACCCTTCGGCGCGATCATGACGACGTCGACCGTCGACTTCGGCTCGATCAGGCCGAAATGCACGTTGAGGCCGTGCGCGAAGGCGATAGCGGCACCATCGCGGATATTCGGCGCGATCTCGTTCTTGTAGATGTCGGCCTGCAGCTCGTCGGGCGTTGCCATCATCATCAGGTCGGCCCATTTGGCGGCGTCGGCCACGCTCATCACCTTGAGCCCATCGGCTTCGACCTTCTTGGCGGTCGCCGAACCGGCCTTGAGACCGATGGCGATTTCCTTGGCGCCGGAATCCTTGAGGTTGAGCGCGTGCGCCCTGCCTTGGC
>NZ_RZOM01001790.1:0-579 GCF_003999175.1 Mesorhizobium sp. M7A.F.Ca.ET.027.03.2.1
GGCGGCGCCCGCCCAGGTGGCACCCAAGCTCGAAACGTTCGGCAGATGGTCGACCCTGGTCGACGAGGTCGACACCGGTGAGGATCTGCGCAAGACCTGCGCTGCCTCGACCGCCTTTATCGGCGCGGGCGGCGTGCCCGGTACCTTGACGCTCGTCATCACGAACGGCGATGCACTGCCGCCGGATGCCTACCCCTCCATAACCATCGCCGTCGACAACAAGGGTCTGCCGGCCGGCAAGTCGATTGCCGCCACCTTCGGCGACGACAAGGGCCGTGTCGCCGCCAAACTCCATTCCGATGGCGCCGTCAACGGCCGGCTCAGCTGGACCGTGGACAATCAGGCCAAGATCAGCCTGGCGCTCTTGCGCGCCATGCGCCGGGCATCGGTGCTTGATGTCTCCTTTGGCGACGCGCCTGTTGGAAGCATATCCATGGACGGCTTCACCAAGGCCTATCGCAGCCTCGGTGCATCGTGCGGATTCCCGACCGCCGACGTAGCTCCCTGAAAACATCGGTACGCGGTGCGGCTGCCTGGCGAGGCTGGCAATCCTGCTTGCGCCTCGCTATCTCTGAAGGG
>NZ_RZOM01001791.1:0-576 GCF_003999175.1 Mesorhizobium sp. M7A.F.Ca.ET.027.03.2.1
ATCAGTACACACTGACCAGCACGACGACGGACGTTCCGGCAGTCACCGAGACCGACAGCTTCTCGCTCACCGTCTCGGACGGCACCTCGTCGTCCGTCCCGGCGGCCATCGTCATCGACATCGTCGACGACCTGCCTAATGCGGTCAACGACACCAACAGCATCAGCGAAGACGCGCTCTCGCCGGTCAACGGCAATGTGCTGACCAACGACCTTCATGCCAACAACCAGCCGGGCGCCGACACGCCGACGAGCTTCGTCAGCTGGGATGGCTCGACGACGGGCGCACACGGCACCTTCGTTGCCAATCCCGACGGCACCTACACCTACACGCTCAACAATGCCGATCCGGCGGTGCAGGCGCTGGACGCCGGCCAGACGCTGACCGAGACCTTCAACTACACGATGAAGGATGCCGACGGCGACACCGATACGGCAACGCTGACCATCACCATCAACGGCACCAACGACGTGCCGCAGATCGTCGTTGACCAGGGCAACCCGGCCGGCGCGCATGACCAGGTCTATGAGGCGGGTCTGGCGGCGGGTTCGGCGGCCGGCGACGGCAGCACTGTGG
>NZ_RZOM01001792.1:0-576 GCF_003999175.1 Mesorhizobium sp. M7A.F.Ca.ET.027.03.2.1
GCGCACATCGGCCCGTTCGAGGCCGAGGCCAAGCAGCGGATGCTTGAGCAGCGACAACAGGCCGACCGGATCGCCTGGCCTGAACAATGCCTCGAGCGCCAGCCTGAGCAGGCTGGCCGCCGGGGTGTTGGCGAGCGGCGTGCCACCGGAATCGTCGGCGGCGACGCCGAAGCGCTGGAGCTGGATCGAGACGCGCCGCGCCAGCGCGCGGTCGCCGGTGACGAGAGCCGCCCTTTGGCCGGGCTGTTCGACCGCGCGCTTGAGCGCGACGGCGATGGCGACAGCTTCATCACGTTCGCTGGCAGCTTCGAGCAAGGTCACCTCGGCGAAGGCGCCGGCAATGTCGGACGCCGGGAAACCGGCACGTGTCTCGGCCCAGAGTTCGGTGGTTTCGGCCGGCCGCAGCGCTTCGCCGACAAGGGCGGCGCGAAGCGCAAGTCGCGGTTCGGCCACGCCGATCTCCTCGACGTCGCCGCGCAATACGCCGATCTTGCCGATCAGCCTGGCCAGGCCATATTGCGGATGGCCGAGTACGGCTGGACGCGCGCCAGGCGCGGCAATCGCCTGGAACGACGC
>NZ_RZOM01001793.1:0-575 GCF_003999175.1 Mesorhizobium sp. M7A.F.Ca.ET.027.03.2.1
GGCTTGCCTGCCAGCCGCATCGAAAAGCCGATGTTTTCGAACACCGTCATATGCGGGTAGAGGGCGTAGCTCTGGAAGACCATCGCGATGTCGCGGTCCTTGGGCGGCATGTCGACGACGTCGACACCGCCGATCCGAAGGCTGCCGCTGGTGACGTCCTCCAATCCCGCGATCATCCGCAGCGCGGTGGATTTGCCACAGCCGGACGGCCCGACGAGAATCAAGAACTCACCGTCCTTAACCGACAGGTTCAATTGGTCGATTGCGTGAAAATTGTTCCCGTATGTCTTGCAGATATTCTCAAGAACGACTTCTGCCATATTCCTCCCTCCACAAGTCTAAGCCACTGATTTTTATGATTGTCCTCGGCTTACGTTCACCTGCGAAATTTTTCCTCGGATAGCTAGGCTATGTTCCGGTATCGAGCCGCGCATATTTCAGTTCGACTGCCGACGGCGCGTTTGTCGATGCCAGGAGTTGCTTGACCTGGTCGTCGGTCGGAAGCGCCTCGCGCCCGCCCCGCCCCGTTATCGAAAGGGCCGCCGCCGCGGCCGCGAATGCGACCCGGCCTGCGG
>NZ_RZOM01001794.1:0-574 GCF_003999175.1 Mesorhizobium sp. M7A.F.Ca.ET.027.03.2.1
ATCGTATGGCGGGGCAGCGCCCCCCCCCTCTGCCCTGCCGGGCATCTCCCCCACGAAGGGGGAGATCGGCAGCTTGAGCCTTATCGCATTTTTTGCAACGCCGGCGATTTGCGAAAACCGGCTATCAAAGCCAATCTCCCCACTTGTGGGGGAGATGTCCGGCAGGACAGAGGGGGGCGCGAAGGAACGCCAACCATCCCATCCCTCCACAGTCCTACTTAACCCGCCGCGATCAACACCGTACTCTCCGGCGACCAACTGAGCATCACGTCCTGACCTTCCGCCAGCCTGTCGACACCCGTGTTCTGCACAATCACCTTCAACGTCTGGCCGCCACGCTCGACGAAATAGGTGCTGTTGTTGCCGGCGAAGATGCGCTTGGAAACCTGCCCCTTGAGCATGTTGGCGGTGCCATCCGGTGCTCCGGCATCCGTGGCGATGCGGATGCGTTCGGGGCGCACGGCGCAGCTCGCCTTGGCGCCGGCGGCAAGCTTGGCACCCGCGCCGGCGGCAATCGCCGTACCGTCCGGCAGCCGGATGCCATCGCCCGTCGTATCGCCGCGAAAAATGTTGG
>NZ_RZOM01001795.1:0-572 GCF_003999175.1 Mesorhizobium sp. M7A.F.Ca.ET.027.03.2.1
ATGCGCTGTCGGCCTTCATTCCCGAGGACGAGCGGCTGATCACCATCGAGGACGCGGCCGAGCTCCAACTGCAGCAGCCGCATGTCGCGCGTATGGAAACACGTCCGGCTAACATCGAAGGCCATGGCGAGCTGAAGCAGCGCGACCTGGTCAAGAACGCACTGCGCATGCGCCCCGACCGCGTCATCCTCGGCGAGTGCCGGGGCGAGGAGGCTTTCGACATGCTGCAGGCAATGAACACCGGCCACGAAGGGTCGATGGCGACCATCCATGCCAACACGCCGCGCGACGCCATTTCGCGGCTCGAGCAGATGCTCGGCATGACCGGCATGCCGATGACGGTGCAGTCGATCCGCAGCCAAATCGCCAGCGCGCTCGACCTGATCGTTCAGCTGACGCGCCTGTCCGACGGCAAGCGCAAGGTGACCAGTGTCGCCGAGGTGACCGGCATGGAAGGAGATGTCATCCAGATGCAGGAGATCTTCCGCTTCGTGCGTACCGGCATGGAGGCCGACGGCAGGATTCTGGGCCACTACGAGGCGACCGGCATCCGGCCGCGCTTCCTTGAGGAT
>NZ_RZOM01001796.1:0-571 GCF_003999175.1 Mesorhizobium sp. M7A.F.Ca.ET.027.03.2.1
GAATATACGACCGCGACGCGGTCGGCATGACCGGCGACGACGCCGAGATCATGGGTAATCAGCACCAGGCCAAGGCCGAGCCGCTCCTGCAACGAACGCAGCACTGCCAATATCTGCGCCTGCACCGTCACATCGAGCGCCGTGGTCGGTTCGTCGGCGATTAGCAAATCGGGATTGTTGGCGACGGCCATGGCGATGACCGCGCGCTGGCGCATGCCGCCGGAGAATTCATGCGGATACTGGTTCACCCGGCGCTCCGGCTGCGGGATCGCCACCAGATTGAGCAATTCCACCGCGCGCGCCATGGCCTGCTTGCGGGTGACGCGCTGATGCAGCCTGACCGCCTCGGCGATCTGGGCGCCGACGGTCATCACCGGGTTTAGCGAGGACAGCGGGTCCTGAAAAATCATGGCTATGCGCGCGCCCCTGATCTTGCGCATTTCGCGTGACGATTTGCCGACCAGTTCGTCGCCGTTGAAGCGGACCGAACCGGTAACGACCGCGTTCTTCGACGTCAGGCCGAGCGCGGCGAGCATGCCGACGGACTTGCCCGAGCCGGACTCCCCGACAA
>NZ_RZOM01001797.1:0-570 GCF_003999175.1 Mesorhizobium sp. M7A.F.Ca.ET.027.03.2.1
GATATAAGCTGGGTTGCTCATGCAAGGAGCCTTGCCGACAGGCGTCCGCTTGTCAAGCGCGGCCAAACCGCTCAACTGCCGACATAGCGCCGATGGAAGCGCGGGCCGAGGCTTGTCAGGATCTCGTAGCCGATGGTGCCGGCATGGCCGGCGGCGTCATCGACGCTTTGCGAGGGACCGAGCAGTTCGACGAGATCACCCTCGCGCAGCCTGCCGACCGGCAGGGCGGAAATGTCGAGAATGATCGAATCCATCGACACCCGCCCGAGGAAAGGCAGCCGCACGCCCTCGAACCAGGCGGCGGACGCGGCGCGGCGTTGCCAGCCATCCGCGTAGCCGAACGAAATCGTCGCCAGCCTGAGCGGGCCTTGCGCATGATAGGTGTGGCCATAGCCGACGCCGGCGCCTTTTTCGACGCTGCGCGTCTGTGCCACCTTTGCCTGCAGCCGCACCACCGGCAGCATCGGATTGGACTTTGCCGGCGTCGGATTGATGCCGTAGAGCGCGGCACCGGGGCGGGCGAGATCGTAGTGAAAGCGCTCCCCAAGAAAGATGCCGGAGGAATTGGTC
>NZ_RZOM01001798.1:0-570 GCF_003999175.1 Mesorhizobium sp. M7A.F.Ca.ET.027.03.2.1
GAACGTCCACTGGACGTTCCGATCCGCCTGACGGCGGGCCGGCCTCTCGCCCTTTAAAATCTTTGGCCAGCAAATAGAGCTCGACCGATTCATCCCGCGACGCCGGCGGCTTGACGTGATGGACGGAGCGGAAGTTCTTCTTGAGCATGGAGAGCAACTCGTTTTCGGCGCCGCCCTGGAAAGTCTTGGCGAGGAAATGCCCGCCCGGCTTCAGCACCGACAGCGCAAAATCGGCCGCCACCTCGCACAGATGCATGGTGCGGATATAGTCGGTCCGCTTGTGGCCGGTGGTCGGTGCCGCCATGTCGGACAACACGATGTCCGGATCCCCACCCAGCGCCTCGGCCAGCTTCTGCGGCGCCAGCGGATCGAGGAAATCCATCAGCAGCACCGGAGCGCCGGGCACGGCGTCCATTTCCAGATAATCGATGCCGATGACATGCGGCTTGTCGGCCGTCGATTTCGTCCGCGCGGCGGCGACCTGGCACCAGCCGCCGGGGGCGGCGCCGAGATCGATCACCTTCATGCCGGGTTTCAGCAGATGGTGCTTGTCGTCGATCTCGATCAGCT
>NZ_RZOM01001799.1:0-568 GCF_003999175.1 Mesorhizobium sp. M7A.F.Ca.ET.027.03.2.1
CCCTGCGCTATGCCGAACTGACACCCGGACCCGCCAATATCGAAGCGATCGACAAAATCGCCAAGGCCATGCATCCGGAAGCGTTTTGATGCCTGTCGCCCAAAAGTGCGCAGCGGTTTTGGGGCAACGACATGCATGAGCAAAAGATCCTGGAAGTGCGTCGCACGCGTCCTGACAGACACGACGCATTTCCAGGTTTGCGCCATCCGGCATTCGCACTGGCCATGCTGGTGGGAGCGGCGGCGATCGCTGCTCTCGCATTGCTGTCGATCGCCTATGGCTCGACGCTGATCCCGCTGACCGACGTTGTTGCAGCACTTGGCCGCGCAATCGGCTTCAGTGGGCACGACGTGTCCGGGCCGGTCGGCAAGATCGTCGTCGATCTGCGGCTGCCGCGCACGGTCCTGGCCATCTGCGTCGGGGCCGGTCTCGGCGTCGTCGGTGCGCTGCTGCAGACGGTGACCCGCAACGACCTTGCCGACCCGTTCCTGTTCGGCCTGTCGTCGGGCGCCGCCGCGGGTGCGGTTTCCGTCATCACCGTCTTCGGAGACAGTTTCGGCATCTGGAC
>NZ_RZOM01000179.1:0-7656 GCF_003999175.1 Mesorhizobium sp. M7A.F.Ca.ET.027.03.2.1
AGCGCGGCGCCCGCCATGTCATCTGGATCGCCAACAGGACGTAAGCCGGCTGGCTCAATCCTGGTGGAGAATGAATTCCAGATAGAGGTTGCGCTGCAGGATCGAGTGGTTGTCGTCGGAGATCAGCGACACCATCAGCGCGCCGTCGTCGCGGCTCCAGACGTCGAGCCCTTCCATATTGTCGATCTGGTAGTCCATGTCGGCCTCCAGCAGCACCGGCCCGTCGGCGACCGCGCCCTTCTCGACGCTTTCGCCGTAGATGCGCCGCAGCCGCATCTTGACGCCGCTGGCCATCGAGAAACTGCGCTCCAGAAGCAACAGATCACCATCGGGCAGGAAGGCGCCGTCGGTGATGTCGAAATCGCCATTGCGCTTGACGGTGAAGACGCCCTTGTGCGGCCCTTCGATGATGGCGGCATAGATGTTGCCGGCCTTGTCCAGGCTCTTCTCGGAGACCACGACCAGGCCGCCCTCATGCTGGCCGTTGGCATTGGCGTGGGTGACGGTCTCGAAGCCGCGATTCTGGCGCAGCTCGCGGGCCGGCACGACGAAATCCAGCGGCTTGAACGGCGCCTTCATGTCGTTGGGGTCGATCTTGAACTGGGCGACGCGGTGGCTGCGCTCGAAGCCGACGGTGGCGATGCCGTCCTTGACCGCGAGACCTTCCGCATCGACCTCCCATTTCCTGTCGATCGGCCGGCCGGTCTGGTCCACCATCTGCTGCATGCGGAAATTCTGGATGCCGGAGGGTCGCTTTTCCGCGTCGCGGACCACCGTGCCGAAGAACCAGAAGCCGGTGTCGGCAACGCCGATGAAGTCACCGCCGGCTTTCAGGAAGCGGAAGGCTGACAGCGCGCCGAAATCGCGTGTCGGCGAGGTCATCTCCAGCCCGCCGACGAATTCGAAAGCGCCGAACTGCTTGTCGGCACGGCCAATGTGGAATTGGGTGATCGGGCGGGCCGAGATTTCGACCGGTTCGACAGAACCAGAGTCAGCCGAACCGGCTGCCGCCGAAGCCACGCCGGAAAGCAGGACGATGGCGGCGAAAAGCGTCTGCCGAAACCCGCCGCGCCTGGAAATCATCCGGCGCGCCGCATACCACCGCCGCGTCGCGTATCCTTCGCGCTTTCCTCGGCGAACAGCGAAGCCAGTTGCTCGGTCATGGCGCCGGCCAGTTCCTCGGCATCGACGATGGTGACAGCGCGGCGGTAGTAGCGCGTGACGTCGTGGCCGATGCCGATGGCCAGCAGTTCCACCGGCGAACGCGTCTCGATCAGCTCGATGACGGCGCGCAGATGGCGCTCGAGATAGTTGCCCGGATTGACCGACAGCGTCGAATCGTCGACCGGCGCGCCGTCCGAGATCATCATCAGGATCTTGCGCTGCTCGGGCCGGGCGATCAGCCGGTTGTGCGCCCACAGCAGCGCCTCGCCGTCGATATTTTCCTTGAGCAGGCCTTCGCGCATCATCAGGCCGAGATTGCGCCGTGCCCGCCGCCATGGATGGTCGGCGGACTTGTAGATGATGTGGCGCAGATCGTTGAGCCGGCCAGGATTCGGCGGCTTGCCATCCTTCAGCCATTTCTCGCGCGCCTGCCCGCCCTTCCACGCCCGTGTCGTGAAGCCGAGGATCTCGACCGAGACGCCGCAACGCTCCAGCGTGCGCGCCAAGATGTCGGCGCAGGTTGCCGCGACCGTGATCGGCCGGCCGCGCATCGAGCCGGAATTGTCGAGCACCAGCGTCACCACCGTGTCGCGAAATTTGGTGTCGCGCTCCTGCTTGAATGACAGCGGCTGCATCGGGTCGATGACGACCCGCACCAGCCTTGCCGGGTCGAGGTAACCTTCTTCCAGGTCGAAATCCCAGGAGCGGTTCTGCTGCGCCATCAGCCGGCGCTGTAGCCGGTTGGCCAGCCGCCCAACGACGCCGGACAGATTGGCCAGCTGCTTGTCGAGGAAGGCGCGCAGCCGGTCGAGTTCTTCTTCTTCGCACAGTTCCTCGGCGCCGACCGTCTCGTCGAAAGCCGTGGTGAAGACCTTGTAGTCGATTTCCTTCGGCAGATTGGTGAAGGGATTGTCGTTACGGCGCGCCTCGCCGGGTGTTTCGGCATCGGCGTCGTCATCGTCGGACAGATCGTCGGCGGTGGCATCGGAGGCTTCCGTCTCGGCCAACTGCTCGTCATCGGCCGAAGCTTCGGCATCCTCGGACTGCGACTGCTCGGAGCCGGAATCCTCTTCGCCACCCTCCTCGCTCTGCTCCTCGCCTTGCGGCTGGTTGTCGTCATTGTCCTCGGAATCTTCCGTCTCCTGGTCGTCGCCAAGTTCCTCGGCCATTTCCATGGAGGCGAGCATCTCGCGCACGACCCGGGCGAACGCCTGCTGGTCGCCGAGCTTGGCCGACAATCCGTCGAGGTCGGCCTTGGCCTTCTCCTCGACCCAAGGGCGCCAGAGTTCGACCAGCCGCTCGCCGCTTTTCGGGACCGGGCGGCCGGTCAGCTTCTCGCGGACCATCAGGGCAAGAGCTTCCTCGATCGGCGCGTCGGCCTTGTCCTTGATGTCGACGAGGTTGGCCTTGGCGTATTTGTCCTCCAGCATCGAGCCGATATTGTCGGCAACGCCCTGCATGGCGCGTGAGCCTATCGCCTCGACGCGAGCCTGCTCGACCGCGTCATAGATGGCGCGGGCCGCCTTGCCTTCCGGCGCCAGCTTGGTGTGGATGCGCACATCATGGCAGGCGCGCTTCAGCGCCATGGAATCGCCGAGGCCGCGGGTGATCGCAATATCGGTCTTCGATGCCTTCTTGGGCAGCTCCGGCAAGCGCGCGCGGCTGCCGGCGAGCGCCGGCCGGTCCTTGGCGAAACCGACCTCCAGTTCCTTGTCGCCGGCAATGGCGCGCATGCAGACGGTGACGGCGCGCTTGAAGCTATCGGCTTCAGACCCCGTCTTCGACTTGTTGCGCGTGTTGTCGCCCGGACCCGCCATCGAGACCCTGCTTAGCCCAGCACCACGTTGGCGGCGCTCTCGGGCAGATCCTCGCCGAAGGCGCGCTGATAGAACTCGGCCACCACCGAGCGCTCCAGTTCGTCGCATTTGTTGAGGAAGGTCAGCCGGAACGCCATGCCGATATTGCCGAATATCTCGGCATTCTCGGCCCATGTGATCACCGTGCGCGGGCTCATCACGGTCGACAGATCGCCGTTGATGAAGGCCGAGCGCGTCATGTCGGCGACGCGCACCATCTTGTTGACGATGTCCTTGCCCTTGCCGTCGCGATAGTGCTTGGCCTTGGCCAGCACGATGGCGACTTCGTTGTCGTGCGGCAAATAGTTCAGCGTGGTGACGATCGACCAGCGGTCCATCTGCGCCTGGTTGATCTGCTGGGTGCCGTGATAGAGGCCGGTGGTGTCGCCAAGGCCGACCGTGTTTGCGGTCGAGAACAGCCGGAAGGCCGGATGCGGGCGAATGACCCGGCTCTGGTCGAGCAGCGTCAGCCGGCCCGACGATTCCAGCACGCGCTGGATCACGAACATCACATCCGGACGGCCGGCATCGTACTCGTCGAAGCACAGCGCGACATTGTGCTGGTAGGCCCAGGGCAGGATGCCGTCGCGGAATTCGGTGATCTGCAAACCGTCCTTGACGACGATCGCGTCCTTGCCGACGAGATCGATACGGCTGACATGGCTGTCGAGGTTGACGCGCACGCAAGGCCAGTTGAGGCGAGCGGCGACCTGTTCGATATGGGTCGACTTGCCGGTGCCGTGATAGCCCGACACCATGACGCGGCGGTTGTAGGCAAAGCCCGCAAGGATCGCCATCGTCGTGTTCTTGTCGAACAGATAGTCCGGATCGATGTCCGGCACATGCTCCGATGTCACCGAATAGGCCGGCACCACCATCTTGGACTCGAAGCCGAATTTCTCCTTCACCGACACCGTCGTGTCGGGCAGGTTGGCGATGTCACGATCGACCTTGTTCATATCTCTCAACGTCTCCACGGGCGAAACGTCTGATTTCGCCGGCAATCGATTTTGTCCGGGGGCGGTCTTAGAGCCTTTTCCAACCTTATGAAAGTTGGAAAACGACACGAACCGTATGGCCGCTCAGCACAGGCCCGCCTGTTTGAGCACGCGATAGGCCTGCAGCACATCGCGGAACCGGTCTTCCGAACCTCTGTCGCCACCATTCGCATCCGGATGGTGCAGTTTCACCAGTTCCTTATAGCGCGCCTTGATCTCCTTGCCAGTCGCCTTTGTATCAAGACCAAGCGTTTCCAGCGCCTTGGCCTCAAGCGGCTTGGCCTTGCGCTCGCGCGCCTCGCGCGGATCCTTCGGTCCCTTGAACAGGTCGAACGGGTCGCGCATGCGGTTATAGTAGCCGGCCCGACCGGAACGCATCTGGGCCATATCGGGCGACGATCGCGTCGAGGCTCCGTTGGCGCCCATTTTCCAGGTCGGCCGGTGCCCGGTCATGGCTTCCTTCTGGAAGCGCGCGACCTCGGTGTCCGGCACGCCGGAAAAGTAGTTGAAGCCCTTGTTGTACTCGCGCACATGATCGAAGCAGAAGTGGAAATACTCGCCTTCCTTCATGCGCCCGACCGGCGCACGATGGGTGCCCGCTTCCTTGCAGCCGTCCCACTGGCAGATCGGCGAGTGCGACTTCAGCTCCGCGTCCTTGTCGGGGCGGACGCGAATCTTCTCGAAATATTTGGGGTACGGCTTCATCTTACCCATTTATGGGGCGTTCGCAGATGCGAAACAAGAATTGACATTTTCGCGATCATCGCCCTAACCGCTGAATCGCGGCATAAAGCAGGCGAATGGCGGATTTTGTTGCTCGGCGGCGGCCCCTTGCGAAACCGATTTTCGGTTTCCAGGCCGAGACGCCAGCGATATGTGGTGAAGGGAGATGGCGATGTCCATACAGGCGACCATGGAAGACAAGCTCAATAAGGCATTTTCGCCGGACAGGCTGGTTATCATCAACGAGAGCCATCTCCATGCCGGCCACCACCATCACGGCTCCGACCATCACGGCACTTATGACGGCACCGGCGAGACGCATTTTCGCGTCCGCGTCGTCGCTTCCGCCTTTGCCGGCATGAGCCGCATCGACCGTCACCGCGCCGTCAATGAACTGCTTGCCGACGAATTGAAGGCCGGCGTGCACGCGCTGGCGATCGAACCGGCGGCTCCCGGCGAAAAGACCCGCTGGTAGCTCGGTTCCGCCGATCGTTTTTCGCCGCGCTCAGAGCACCGCTTCGATGAGGAACGGCCCGCGCCGTGACAGCGCGCTGTCCAGCAGCGCCTCGAAGCGCTCGCACGTATCGGCGCGAGCCGCCTCCACGCCCATGCCTTTGGCCAGCGACACCCAGTCGAGCGAGGGATGGTCGAGGTCGAGCATGCGCCTGGCGTTCTCGCCGATCGCGCCCACGCCGACATTCTTCATCTCGCCATGCAGGATTGCATAGGTTCGATTGGAAAACACGATCGTCACCACGTCGAGCTTTTCCCGCGCCTGCGTCCACAATCCCTGTACCGTGTACATGCCGCTGCCGTCGGCTTCGAGGTTGATCACCTTGCGGTCCGGACAGGCGATTGCCGCCCCGGTCGCCATCGGGATGCCGCCGCCGATCGATCCGCCCGTGCCCATCATGTAGTCGTGCGGCGCTGCAAAGGCCGACAGCGCGAAGAAACGCCTGGCCGAGGTGACCGCTTCATCGCAAACGATCGCATCGGCCGGCAGTTTCCGCGCCACCGACAGCGCGATGGCATCTTCCGTCAGCTTGCCGTTCGGCGTTGCCTCGTCGGGAAAAGCGGCCGCGAGCACCTGTTGTTGTGACGGCTTGATGCCAAGTTCGTCGCGAAGCGCCTCCAGCGCCGCATGCAGATCGTCGCCATGGGCGGCCAGTGTCAGCACCTCGCAGCCTTCCCGGACGAGCCGTCCCGGTTTCCCCGGATAGGCGAAGAAGGCAACCGGCTCCTTCGCGCCGACCAGGATCAGAACATCGACATCCCTGAGCACAGCCATCGCCGCATCGACCGGATAGGGAATGCGGGTCGGCGCGACACGCCCGCGCCCGCGTTGCATCCGTGCGATCAGAACCTCGCCGAACAGGCGGACATCGCTGCCCGTCGAAATCTGCCCGGCGATGGCGAGCCCATCGGCGCGTGCGGCCTTTCCGCGAACGATCATGCCTGCCCGGCCCGGAGCGGTACGGATCGCCGCGGCGACCTTGCGCACGGCGTCCATATCGACGGCCGGCGCTGGCACCAGCTTCACCTTGCCGACCGAAACCGCGTCGACTGCGCCCCAGGCGGCATCCGCCGGCAGGATCATCGTCGCGACGCCGGGCGGTGTCAGCGAGGCACGAAAGGCTGCTTCAGCTGCCGGCACGATATCGGCCGAGCCCTTGACTCGGCCGACCCAGTTGGACATCGGCGCCGCAAGGCTCTCGATATCGCTGGTGAGCGGGGCATCGAGCGGCAGATGGTAAGAGGCGTGGTCGCCGACGATGTTGATCATCGGGCTGAAGGCACGCCGGGCATTGTGCATGTTGGCGAGCCCGTTGGCCAGGCCGGGACCGGTATGCAGCAGCGTCGCGGCCGGCCGATCGGTCATCCGCGCATAGCCATCGGCGGCACCCGTCACCACGCCCTCGAACAGCCCGAGCACGCAACGCATTTTCGGCTTGCGGTCAAGTGCTGCAACGAAATGCATTTCGGAGGTGCCGGGATTGGCAAAGCAGACCGTCACATCATTGGCCAGAAGCACGTCACACAGGACATCGGCGCCGTTCATGCAATTCCCTCCCGCTCACGATCGAAGAGCACTTGCACCCGGGCGCGCCCGCACAGCAATATCCCGCCGCCACTTTTGATCTGATCCAGTGCCGTAAGGATCAGCCAACCGTCGATTTCAGGAATGCCAGCGCGGCCGCGGTCAGCGCATCGCCGTCCTCGCCGAAATCGCGATTGATCGACATATGCGTGTAGGCGCTGCCGTCGAACAGCGTGACCTGGGTGCCCGTCGCGCGCAGGCGCTCGGCAAAGGCCTTGGAGTCCTCACTCCGGCCGGGGCGCGCGAATAGGCAATGAACGTCGGCGGGTGCTTGCGGCCGTCGACATGGCTGGCCGGCGACAGTGCCGCCCATTGCGCGGGATTGGAAAAGACGCGGGCATAGGCCCGCACCATGCCGCCCTTCCTGGCAAGTGCTGCAAGATCATAGGCCCTGGTATCGTCGAGAATGAGCGCAGCTATGCCGGGCAATCCGCCGCGCATGCCGGTCAGCGCAATCAGATGGCAGCCGGCCGAATGGCCCATGCCAACGATGCGGTTTGGATCGCCGCCATGCCGGGCGATGTTGGCCCTGATGTAGGCGTAGGCCTTTTCGACGTCACCGGCCTGGGTGGCGACATCGGCCTGCGGCAACATGCGATAATCGATGGAGACGAAGCAAAAGCCGTTGGCGAGCAGAAAAGCCGGTTTGGCGTCGACCTGACTGCGTTTGCCAAACTGCCAGGTACCGCCATGAACGAAAACCACGACCGGCAGGCCGATTGCCCCATCGGGCGCATAGATGTCGAGCTTGGCCGGCCCGTAGTCGAAGGTCTTTGGCGTGGGTCGGCGTGTTTCCGACGCGGCCGATGCTTCCAAC
>NZ_RZOM01000017.1:0-17329 GCF_003999175.1 Mesorhizobium sp. M7A.F.Ca.ET.027.03.2.1
TCATAGGGCAGACCCACAGCCCATTTAGACGCCGTGGCACCGCCCGGCAGCGAGACAGCACCCGCCGAGACGGTAAGAGCCCTGTAGACCTTGCCGTCAGCCAAAGCGTCGACAGTCTGCCCGTTGAGGTGAGCGAGTCCGGAAACAGCGTTCACGGCAATGCCGGAATATTGCAACCCGCAGTCGACTTCGAAAGCGTCGTTGATCGTGCCGTATTCGAAGGGCGCGGTCTTGATCTCGATAAGGCGCTTCGTGAGGCCGCCGATCGTACGCTTGACGACAAGCCAGAGATCGTCGTTGCCGTCTTGGCCAGGCGTCACGATGGCACTTTCCACAACCGCCCAGTCGGAACCGGTGGACGTGCCGCCGAAGCGGTGGATGTGCATCCCTCGCACGTCCTGTGAAGGCTGGTGCGTGTATCCGCCAAGCTGCCCGTCGGCAGTGGGGAACCACAGAACTGGATCAGGGTCGCTTTGGAAGGCGAGCTCGACCACGCCCTTCTTCGGAATGTGTTCCGATACCTGCCCGATATCATCTGAAGCGAACCGACCGGGCTGGGTTTCAGTGAGCTCCGCGATCGACTTGCCCGACCGCGTCACATAGAGGAACGACTGACCAGCATCGACTGGGCGGATGCGGCCGCAGCCGAAGGTGCGCGAGCGCCTGTTCTTGAACGAGGACGGCGTCAACGCCTCGTCTATGCCAGAGCCCGAAAGCGCGCGGATGCCACCGCTGGTGCCGATCAAAAGCGCGCCGTCGCTGTCGGCGATCCATACGATGTCGTTGGCCTGGCCGCCGCCGGCCTGGACGAACTCCAGCGCGTCGTCGTCTTCCTCGCCGAGTGCGAAATTGTCGAAGTCGCCGGTGGCCGAGGCATAGACGGAGAATTTCCGGCTGAAGGCCAGCCGCTCCTCATAGAGCGACCCGCTTTCGACGTACCTGCCGGGCACGAAGGTACCAAGCCGCCAGCGTGTGATCGGGTTCATGTTCGGCAGCGCATGCCCATAGAGTATGACCTTGACCACCGTGGTGCTGGTCCGGCTGGTGATCTTGGCCCAGCGCCAGATGCCATCAGCTCCGAGGAGGCGAATGGAACGACCGACATCAGAGACCTGAAATCCGGTGTCGTTATTGATGCCGATGATTGAGGACGCCGTGACATCGAATGGCGTCTGATCGAAAGCGGCGATATGCATCGCCAATTCGGCCGAGACGGTGACAACGGCATCGTCGCCGCCGCCGCCGCTGAACACCAACTGATGGTATTCGAACGCCGATTTGTTTGTGAAGTCGTAGAAGCGGGTCTCGCCATTACCCCAGCCGAGTTCGCCTGTACGCGTGTCGAGAGTTACCCAGTTGGTGCCATCATTCGACCCCTGCAATTCCCAAGCAGTAAAGAAATCATAATCGCCAGTTGCCACCTTTGACGTGGTGATCCAGTAAGCATCGACCACGTGCTGCACGCCGCCGGCATTGCGGAACCGGATGTAGCCGTCGCCGCCGCTCGCAATTTCGATATCCTGCGTCTTGTCGCGGTCGAACATCTGCCAGGCAGAAGCGCTGCCGCTGCCTGTGGAAGCGGTGCCGGAAGGCGTCGTGTTGCTGGTCATTTGTGGCGTCAGATGCCCGGTATCGGAAGGCGTCAGCGTCGTTGCTGTGTCATTGACCGGATCATAGGGGCCGTCGAGAAACTCGAATTGTTCCAGCGTCCAAGTCGTGTGCGCCGTGCGTGTTATCACCTTTGGTGGATAATCCCGATGAGTGATCCACATCTGATCAGCCGACTGGACATAGGTCAGGTCGAACAGATCGGCTTCAAGGTATGGTGACGCTACCTCAACCGTGCCGACGCGGGCGCCATAGGCAAAGACCCGAATGTATTGATCGCCAAATTCAAGCGCATAGGCTTGATCGGCCGAGAAGATGAAAGGAATCATCCGCGTCTTCTTCGCCGAGGTTTTCACCTCATTGACGAAGTATGTGCCACCACGCTTGCGGATGCCGCCATGCGGAAGGGTCACGAGGTTCGTACACCGCGACAGAGCCGCCCTGTAGAGATCGAGGGTGGCGCGAGCGTGCAGGCGCGGGCTGATTTCGCCGCGAACGAAGGTGTCCTGGATTGGGTAGAGCGTTGCCATCAGCGAACGGCCCTGTTGTCGCCGCGTTGATAGGCCCAGGAGGACGTTGACTGCCGCGCGCCGCGCTGGACGGCCTGCGAGGCGAAAGCTGCGTCCACGGCCCTGTCGTAGCCGTTGCGGGCTATGTCGATCATGTTCGCCTTGTGGGTGATCGGATGGGCAATCTTGATCGCCAGCGCGCCGACGAGGACTTCCGTGAACAGTGCATCCCAGTCATTCGGATCAGTCAGGTTTCCCACATAGCGGATGATCAGCGGCCCCGCGCGATCGGAGTAGATCACGCCGGCCTCTTGGCGCCACGAGATCGCCACGCCATCGGGCTCGCCGTTATGGGTGAGCGGGAGCGGCCGCAGGCAATCGGCTGGAAGCTCATAGGACCAATTGAGAGTGCGGTCGCCCGAGCCGGTATCAGCACCAGTCACTGTGGCGCGCAAGATCGCAAAGACCCACGCATACTTTGTCAACTCGGCTTCACGCGTCTGGTTGAAATGGAGGTTGAGCATGCGCGCGGCTTTGATGTCCTGGTCGAGGCTATCGATCGGCGACTCGTCCAGCACGGCCAGCGCCATATTCGCGATGTCGAGTTCCGTGAGGGCCATAAGGTCAGACCTTCAGGCTCGTATGGCGAGCCGGCTTCTTCGGCAGGCCGCGCGAATTGAGTACCTGTATGAAGGGGCTGGGATTGAGCCGTTCGGCTTGCTCCCGGAACTGTCTGCGCACCGCCTCTTTGCGGGTTTCGGCGGGATTACGCTTGCTGGTGATCATCATTGTCCTCACGACAAAAGGGCGAGCAGCCGAAGCCGCCCGCCCGGTTTTTTCAGTTCCCAGACCCGATCAGGCCTCGGTGGTCTTTAAAGCGATGAACGTCATGTTTTTGACGCTCGTCGCAGTGCGGTCCCAGTTCGCCGCCAGTGCCAGCTCCGCATCGGTGGCGAACTCGCCGGCCGAGGAGGCGTCGAGGAAGCGGGTGCCGGGCACATGCGGGACAAAATGCCGGCGGCCGACCATTTCGGTGACGCCGCCACCATGAGCCTGGCGAGGCTTGCGATCGAACTCCAGCGGACCGCCTTCCGTGTTCACCGGAAGTTCGTTCCACATGATCGCCTTGTCCTTGAACATGAACGCCGTGTAGACGCCGGTCGCCACCGGGATGTCATCGTCGACCACCACGCGCAGGTTCATGTAGTACGGGATCAGCGGGCCGCCCTGCTGGGACGACGGGACATAGTCGATCAGATCAGCCAGCTTGAGAGCTTTCATCTGCTTCGAATGCATCCAGATCGTCTTGAACTTGTCGGCACGATCACCCATCAGGTACGCCGCTTCGATGATGTCGGTGTCGACAATCGAGGCACCGGTCACGCGGACGAGGTCGCCGGCATCGTTGGCGACGTTGTCAGCGATCACGCCCTTCAGGATGCTGACCAGCGTCAGCTTGTTGGCGCGCTGCCAATAGTCGGTCTGACGCTGGACGATCAGCTTCTGCGGATCGGAACCGGCGAGGATGCTGGTCAGGTCCGGAATACCCCAGGCCTGCGCACGCACGTTGCGGGCCGCGACTTCACGGCGCGAACCGATCTTCTTCATCTCGATGCTGTCGGTCGGATCGTCATTGACGGGTTCCGAGGGATCGTTGCCGAGATCCTTCCAACCAGGCATGTCGACCGAACGACCGCCCAGGCTCAACTTCGCCGAGATTGCGGGATCGTTGTAGAGGATACCGGCCTGGTAGATTTCGAGGGACTGGACGTGCTCCTCGAACGAGTACTGGGCATAAACGGACGGAACGATTGAGTCCGCGATGCGGGTGTAAGCGTCTGCCATTTTATTTCATTCCTTTAGCAATGCGGTGCGGTGTCGATCCCTCACAGGGGATGGCTGGACACCCAGAGATCCGGGTTTTCACCGGCCTCGCGGGCAAGCCGCTTCGCGCGTTCGGGGTCGCTTTTCACAAGGGCCGAAATCGCCGAGATGTTGCGACCGCCGCTGGCGTCCTTCTTGAACGGGTTATCCCCGCCACGAGAGGCGTCATTGTCAATCGTGTCTTCCTTGAACATCGCTTCGCCCACTGCCGACAGAGCGCGCGCGACCTTGGACTTGGTCAGCGCGCCGTCGGGCAGCAGAATTCCCGCCTCCTTGAAGGCGTCGACTAGATCGAGCTTCTTGGCTGCCCGGTTCGCCAGTTCGTGCTTCTGCTTGAAGCCTTCGCTGTCTTTCGGTCCCCAGTCCTTCACAAGATCTTCGTGGGTTGCCTCCACCGATGCGGCGACGGCGGTTTGGTGCGCCTTCACCTGGTCGGCCATGTAGCCTACGAATTTGTCGTGATAGGCCTGTGCCACCTTGGGAGTGGCGCCGGCTTCAGCCGCCCAGGTCTTGGACGCAGTCGCCAGCGCTTCATCGTAGGGTAGATCAGCAGGGAGCCCTTCCGGGCGCGTGTACTCGACCTTTTCGGGCGATGTCACCGGCCGCATGGTCTCGGGAAGTTTGGAGTTGAATTTCTCCCACTCCTCCTTCGGTGCGTCGGCTGCGGGAACGCGCAGGCTTTCACCCTGCATACGTTCGAGTTCCGCATAGGAGGTCAGCACCTTTTCAATGCCGCCTTCTGGCTTGGTCCAGCCCTTGTTGTCAGCGAGCTTGCGGTTGCCTTCGGAAAGACCGTCAAACCAACTCTTGGCGCCTTCGGTAGCGGACCCGTTCTCTACCGTCGTCGCTGGCTTTTCCAGGTTGCCCGCCGGAGGTGCATCCACCACCACGGACCCAGTTTCTGCCGTATCTGTCATGACCGATTGTTCCTTCGATTGAACGGCTCACCCAGCCGCAGGGTGGTTAAACGTTGTCGCCCCAGTTCTCCCAGAGCAGAGTGATGGTGCCGGTGATCGCCAGCACGCCGTCGGCGTCGATGTCCGTGTTCGTGGCGAATGCCAGGTTCAGGAAGATATCCACCGGCGTGGTAGTGCCATCGAACGTGGCGGCGGCGACAACATCGGCGGTAGATGCCGTCGACAGCGCCGTCGTGGCACCCTCCAGCGTGCGCGTGGTCACCGCGATGATGTTCTGCATGGTGCCCGCCAGCGTGATGCTGGATGCAGCCACGGTTCCCAGCCCCCACGTCAGGGACGCATTGTCGTTGATCGTGCTGGCGCGAGCACCGAGCACGGCGAACTGCATCCTCGCGGTGCCGCCCTTCACGCGGACCTTGCCATCCAGGCAATCGAAGATCTTCTGCGCGGCATAGGCCAGCGCGTCAGTTACCGGCACTTGCATGGCGTTGAAGGTGAACACCGTCTTGAAGGCACCGCCCGCGCCGGTGGTGACAGCCTTTAGGCCGGCAACCGGAGGAGCGAGACCGGCCGCGCGAGCAGCGGCGCGCGAAAGGGTACGCGGAAGTCCACGTGTCATTGTCGTATCCTCATTCTTGGGAAGATTTCGGCTGAACCCGCCGCGGGCAAACCTATCGCTGGCCTTCGAGCCTCGCCGCCCGTTCCAAGGCGATCCGCTGATCATCGTCCAGCGTGAGAAAATCCATGATGTGCTGCACGACTTCGGCCCGAGCGTTCGACAGAGCGCTATGGAGTTCGAAGCCGGCCGGCGTCTTGGTGCGTGCCATCCAGTCGTGATAGTTCGGCCGGCGGTAGTAGCCCGCCTTGTCGACCAGATCCGCAAGGACCATCTCGCCATCAGCCCCGGTGAAGACGCGCAGGTAAGCCTTGGTCAGTGCGTCTTGCGCCTTTGCCGGTCCACCAGCTAGGCCGGCACGATTGAACGTCTTGGGCTTGCTCATGCGTTGTCCTGCGGCATGAGCCCATTGAGGCCGTCGAGCAGCCCGCTATCACGCGCCTGCACTGCGGCCGGCACAGCGTCCTTCGCAACCTTGCCGGCAGCGGCCATTGCAGCGGCGCCGGCTTGTGCCTGCTGTTGCTTGGCCTTCGCATCACGACGAGCGGCGATGTCATCTGCCGACCGGAACAAGCGAGCCGGGCTGCGGCCAGCGCTCTGCACGATCTTGATCGCCTCGTCGCTGTCGATGTTGTCCATCACATCCGGGTCGAACTGAGCCATCTGCATGGCGGTGGTGACGACTTGAATGGTGTCGCGGGCCTCAGCCGAACGGCGCAGCACATCAAGCGGACCCGTGAACGTCGGCCGAACCGACTTGCCGGCCAAGCTTGCTGGCGGCAAGAACCGGCTGTCCTGATCGTAGAGTCCCTTGTCTTCCAGGATGCCGAGTTCGCGATCGAGGTTCGTGGCGAAGCCAGATTGAATGATCGAACCGGATGGGCCGAGCAGCGCGCCTTTCTCCTCTTGGCGGATCAGCGCTTCGGTCGCCGTCATCTGTGGGTTTTGAACGAGCGTCTGAAACAAGTTCACGAACATCATGTCGCGAATTTCATCAGCCCGTGTCTGTGCATAGTCGAAGGCATAGCTCGGGTTTGCGCCGGTGTTGATCGGGGCGATTTGGATCTGCCCGGAATCACTCATCAGACCGGGATAGTTTTCGCCAGGATTGAGAACCGGCACATCATCCATGCGGGCTTTCGAAGCGGTCGCCGGATCAGTGATCTGCTGTAACGCGCGCAGGCCCGATCGGCGGACGGCGTTCTCTTCACGGACCGTGGTCAGAGCCTCGATTGTCGGCGAGATGCCGTAGGGATCGCCCTCGTATCGACGCCAGTTGAACGTCGCCACCGGGAAGGTGCGGAACCCGCTCTCCTTCGCGATCACCTCTTCCTCTTCGATGACGTGGTACGAGGCAAAGGCAGTATCGAGATAGTCCATCTGACCACCGATGCGGTACATCCGGCGCTCGTCGCGGGGCTTGATGCAGTGGATCAGAGAAATCTTGGTGTCCCACTTGGTCGGATCATCAACCAGCGCCTTGATCTTGGCCGGGAGCTTCTCATAGTCGAGCATCTGCGCAGTCTGTCGTGCCGTCCGTTCATACCGGCGATGGAAGGTATCGACCTGTCCCCACCGGTTGCGGCTGATATAGCCTTCGATCACCGGGATGGAGGCATACCGCACCATCGTCGTGCCAAAACCCTCTTCGGCGTAGAGATAGGCCGGACCATAGCGAACCACGTTGCGCAGGCAGGCTTGCGTCGCCGGCACGAAGTTCGAGTTCGCCGAGTAGCGCAGCGAGAACAGGAAATCCCGCAGGCTCTCAGCCCACTTCTTCTCCTCGTCAGTCTCTTCGTCATCCATCGCCGCCGTAGAGAGGCCATGCCACTTTTCGGACTGCGGAATGATCAGGCTCTCCAGACCAGCGGCCAGGCGGTTTGAGCGCTATTGATCGTGGTCGCATAGACACGACTGCCGCGACGCTCGCTGCGTTCAGCCTGCGATTCCAGCGAGCGGCTGGACCTACTTACGAAGATGTCGGGTGCATCAGGATCGCAGAATTCCGCGACCTGTTCCCAGACGCCTTCGTAGTGGGCGCGCTCAGTCTCGAGTTCCGACTGGCGAGAGAGGACGTCGCGAGCACGGTTGTCGGTCATGCAATCCTCTTCAGCCGTGCGGCGACACGGCGCCAGAACCACCAAGAAAACCCGGCGCGATTGCGAAACACACGTTTCATGGCGCGCATGATCAGACGCCCAGCAGCACGCGCTTCTGTCCAACCAAGGCAGATGGCGCGAGATCAGTCTTCACGGTCGACGCCGTGTCAGTCTTGGAAGCGAGAGCCAGGCGCATAGCCTCTTCACGCTTCTGCACGTCGGCATCGGTCGCCGTCGGTGTCGGCGGCAGCGGCTTCAGTTCCGGCGGTTTGTTGAAAAGGCACATGGTTCCAGGTCTCTCTCGTCCAATCGAACAGGATGAAGTCTTCGCCGTTCTTGCCAAATGCAGGCAGGCAGCAGCGTTCAGTTGCGCCGAGGCGACGAAGCCAACGCAAAGCCAGGTCGTTCGACGCCAGCGCTCTTGCCTCGACTCGCCAGGCGCCTTGTGCGGCCACGTCAGGCCCGAGCACTTCCCAGAAGAACTTCGTGATCCGAGGTACACAGCGCTTCATGCGCCGAGTACCCCACGACCAGGCGATCCAGAGGCCGCTACGCAGTTCTGCCGCGCCGAATGCCGCTTCCGGATTGCCGTCAAGCTCGACCACATAGGCCGGACCTTGCAGCGCATGCAGCGCCAGCGTTGCCGGCGTCCAGTCGTGTAGCTGACAGTCTATCTCTGCCCGATCTTCCGGCCGCAGGTTCGCAGCGATGTAGGACAGATCGCGAAGATTGCCGCCGATGATGCGGACCGTCATGCTTTGAGCTTTCAGTGTGACCCATAGAAACAGGCGTCGCTACTCTGTTTGCTTTTTCAAACGAAGTAGTGCTTAAGTTTTCCGCCTAAATTATTGGGCTTGGGAGATAGAGATGAAGGTATTTTTCTTGGCCATATTGTTGGCAATTACGGCAGGCAACGCGGCGCTCGCTGGTCCCTGCAACGTTCCGTCCGACACTGCATCCGATGGATCACGTTGCGGCGATCGCGCCGCGTCAGAGCAGTAAATCCCGAAAACCGCTCACGTACAAGAAACCTGCGGGCGTGCCGTCCGCGGGTTTTCTTTTACCGGTAATCTCCCAGCGGATCAGGGTACGAAGCACGGCGCTCCTCGATCTCGATTGGCTCGATCTCGTCGGCATCGGGAAACTTGCGCTTCTGCGGATCACCGATCACTAGACCGGACCGCACCTCGATCTTGATGTAATCACCCGTCCGTTTGTCCAGACGTTGCACGAACTCGGTCATCGGAATGCCGCCAGTGGATCGGATTGCTTCCTGTCGCGCTTCACTGCAGCGAACTCTGCAGGATCGATAACAGCCTCTCGCAGCATCATGACGCCGTAGCGTGTCGCCGACATTAGATCGTCCCGTAGCTTGACGACTTGCCCGTCCTTGCGGTGGTACAATCTGAATTCTTCAAACCACTCGACCAAGGTTGAGAAGACCTTGAAGCGGCCGGACTGCATCCGATCCAGCATCTCCATCAGGCCAGCCTCAACCGAGACCGGCCCGTCTGGGAATTGCGCATGTGTCCCGAGCATGTTGAGCCCATGGGTGCGATACTGGTTTGCCAGCGCTATGCCGGCGCCTTCCAGGGTTTCCCGTCGACCATCCCGAGGCCAGGACCACGGCAACCATGATCCCCACGGCTTCAGAGCGATCGCCTGCATGGCTGGAGTCTGCTGCGATGCTCGATGCGCCTTCGAGACATAGACGATGTCGGCTTCCGTATCCCACGCCAGTTCAACGGCGGCCGAGGGATGGTCCCATCCAAAGTCGAGAGCACCAATGCGCGGCCAGTAGCGCGGGAGTCGGAACGGCTCGCAGGAAATGGTCTCTTCTCCTACGGGGAAGATGCGACCGGAACCCAGCACGGGGATACCTTTGGCCCGCGCTTCACGCTCATGTTCAGGATAGGCGGCTATGATCTCCGCGCGTTGCTCCGGCGTGTAGTGCTCGGCATCGTCGATGGTCATGAAGGTGACGTGGCGGCTCATGCTAATTTATCCCGCAGTTCGTCGCTTGAACGGCTTCAGTTGACTGGTGTCGCCAAACCGCTATCCAACGAGGACGTACCCATGCAATCGGGCAAACATCGGCGATGCGATACAAGATCAACTTGCTTGACGACGGATCAGTCGTGACCGCAGACGGTGAATATGTGGGCACATGGCGGACTGATGAGTCAGACGCCTTTTACGATTTCATACCAGACGGCGAGTCTGCCCCGCTATTTTCCTGCCCATTTCGATTTTCGCTTTGCGAGGCAATCGACAGTTGGCACAACACTTCGGCAGCCGATAGTCCGATTGGACCGGAATGATCACCCCTTCACCATGCTGTTCACTTGGTCTGATGTGAGGAACATCAGCACCACCTCAGACATCCCGAGCAGCGGCGTGAAGGTGATCATCGTGATACCGCCTGTCGCGTTCGTGCGCGTCAGGCCTTCGCTGTAGATGTCGGGCGGAGGCTCTTCATCGAACCACACGCCGTCCAGCGTCGGCCCCTGCCACTTCTCCCGGCCCTTCTCGTAGGACTTGAAACCGAGAATGCTTCGACCTGCCTGGACGTCGCCGCCACCACCATGCTTGATCACGATGCTGTCGAGCGCGTTCGGGATGCCGCGAGCCAGATAGGTTTCCGCGAACGCGTCGCCGGGGATCATTCCTGTTCCCCAAGCGTCTTTCCGCTCAGGTTGCCCGACCAGCATCTTCTGGACCGTGTCGCGGGTGGATTCGCCGGTCAGTCCGGCCGCCCACATAGCAACCGGCTTGGGGAACACCTTGCCTTCCCACCAGTCCGGGTATCGGCCAGTCAGGTGCATCGCCCATTCAGCGCCCCCGGCCAGCGTCTTGCCGAGCTGGTTGCCGGCCATGAACAACCGTTCCCGATTGGTCGAGCCGGCCGCGTGAAAGGATGCCTGCTTGGTGTAGGGCTGATACCGCAGCAGCCTATTCCGGCTCTTCCGCCTTGCCTGCTCCTCCAGGAGCTGCGCCAGTTCGACCTTCTTCGAGTAAGAGAGCGATGCGAGCATCAAGGGCGTCTCCAGACATCGTGTGAAGCGAGCCGGCGACGTTCAATTCCGACTTATCCGCGAGGCCGAGATCACGAGCAATGATGTTGGCGTTGAGTAGATCTGCGGAGGCGCCTTCGAACTTCTGGGTGCGGATGATTTCGTCCACGCGCGTCGTGATCTCACCAAAACCATCGCGCTGCTTGTATTCCGACCAAGCCTGCTGACTGATATCGAGGAAGATGCAGAGGCCGGTGATAGTCATCGCGCGCATCTTGGCAATGGTCGCGATACTCACATCGCCCTGGTACGCGAACGGCTTGGCCTCATAGAGCGGGTGCGCATCGACCCATTCGAAATACTCGACCGCAGCAGTCCACAGATCGTCAGGCGTAGCGAAGATCGGCTTGCGCCCATGGGTGCTTCGCGCCTTCCAGAAGTCGTTGCCCTTGGGTGCTGGCATGTTGGAGACAGGAGGTGAAGCCGCGACCTTTTCGGAGGATCTCGGCTTCGTTCCCTTACGCGTCGGTTTTGGCATCGGGATCGATCGTCTCATCGACAGGCGCGGCATCCTTCGCCTTGCCACCACGCTTGCCGGACTTCACCGACTTAGCGTGCCGCTCTGCTGCTTCGTTCGCCTTGGCGATTCCGACAGCGCGGCCAGACGCACCGGGAGCGCCATCGGGGAAGCCGAACCCGTCGACTGGATCGACAGGACCGCCGCGAACCATGCCGATCAGCACCCCGTCGGCGACCTGTTCAGCCTTGCCGGTGCGGATGTTGGGCGGGCCGCCTTCGAATTGACCGATGCTGGAGACGATCTCCTCGCCGGCATCGTCGGTGATGATGGTTGCGTAGCGCGTGGTCATGGTGGTTCTCCATGCTGGGGTTAGATGGCAAGCGCCGAGTACGCTGAAGTTCACGATGGCGTTACGACGGGTCGTTATTGGATTCACGAGCATGACAGCCTGAAGGGCCCTATTGCTACTAGGGCTGTTCTCTGCTTGGCTGAGCAAGTTTCATTTAGGCCAACAGGGGGAGGTTTTAGTGCTTACTTTCACGCGAAAAGACGGGAAGAAATTTACTGTAAATCCCAGTTCCATTCTTCGCATCAGGAATACAATTGAGGCTGATCAGCCTGCATTTAAGCGCTCGTTGCCTGGGATCACGCGGATCGACGCTGGTGTCGACTACTATGCCATGGAAACCCTCGATGACGTCGTCGCCCTCGTGCAAACAGAACTTAAAACGCTGGTCAAATTTCGGTCGCGTTCCAATGTGCCGATATGGATAAATGCGAAAGAAGCCTCAGGACCGTACCCAGTTAGCCAATCAGAAATCGCGGATGGAATTCACTCGCGTCTTAAGTTTGGTGGCCTGAGCCAGCTAGTCGGCAATTCCCATCAAGAAGTGCTTGACGCGATCACACTGGCCGGCGGCAAGCCGGAGCCAATGCCAACCGACGGCAGCGCCTTCGCCTTGAAGTCCTTTGTCTTGGGGGGTAAAATCAAAGCCAGGACTGACCGAGGGCAAGTGGTCAAGCTTGTAGCAACCGTTGTGTATCCGGATGGGAGCCACAAGGTCGCTGAGATCGCCGAGCCACAAGCCGTAGATGCGCTTTATTTTTCTGAACTCGCGATGTCACCGGAAGCTCAAAAGGCGTTCAGGGCGACGTCAGATTGGCGCGAGAATCCCACATTCATCGAACAACGCGGCCCGACCGTGCAAGGTAAGTGCAAAATCAGCCAATGCCCTCAACCGTTTTGACCATAACTTCGTCGGGGGTTGGGGCGGCGATTTTGCCCCTCATCGCCCCGGCTGGTGACTTCAAAGCCCCGCGCAGACAGGCGTATCGCCAAATCAGTTTGTAGGACTCTATTCCTTTTTCTGGATTTTTGCAACAGGTCCACTGGCAACAACCTTGCCGCCGAACATATTCAATAGAACGCGGACGCTGTTGACGCTACGCGCTTTCACCATCTCAGCGTCAACACCAGCAAAAGCACCGTCCAAGACCGTGACGCCTTCACCGACTTTGATCCGCAGGCCGTGATCGCGCATCTTGTCGAACACGCCTTTTTCCTCTGCGTCGCGAATGGCCCTGATGTCGTCTCCAGGTATGGGGACCGGCTTTCCCTCGATGTCGCAGAGCACGCCGTTGCGCATCAGCCCATCACAGCTATTGAGCGCGCCCCACTTCACGTCGTGCGCAGGCGTGAAGACGTAGCCGAGGAACAGTGGGAAGTTCTTCACCAGCCAAGCCTTGGTCCGATGGTGCCGGTACTCGTGCCGGTATTGCGGCATGTAGACCGGGATCCCAAGACGCTGCATCTCTGTCATGGCCCGGTATTCCCCGCCAGGCTTGGTCTGGACAGCAAGCCAGGCTAGCTGCTTGCCACCCGAAACGTTTTTCGTTTGTGCGTTCAACTGCTTTCCTTCCAAAGTTCGCGCCGCATCGGATCGGCTCCGACACGGCGCAGAATTTCACGCCACCAGGCGCATCACCTGTCGCTTCTTCTTCGTCTTCCGAAACCAGATGGACCCGAGGGCTTTCCACTCATAAGTACGCAAGGTCTTGGCCATCAGCCGAGCTTCGTCCTCGGCGGATAGGTACAGATCGCCTATCGTCTTCGTCAGATCTTCCGGGTCGAGCTTGATCGACATCTCACTGTCGGTCATCACGTACTCGGCCGCCTTGATATGAGTTGCGGTAATGGGAGCCAAATGAGCGTTGGCCAGGACCTCAAGGATAATCCTGGCTCCAAGTGGTTCGCGCCGCGACACCAGACCCTTTATGGCCGCGATCGCGATGGTGTCGCCGGGTTGATATTTTCCGGTCTTAGGCAAGCTTTTTAGGATTTTGACCCCGGCACGCTGACACGTGCGGTCAACATCAAGCGCTTCATCATAGCCAGCCAGAACTGCGGAATGGTGCAGTTGTAGCGCAGTAATCCCGAGCCGCTGGGTATTTTGCCCGACGAATGCTGATGCTTGCGATTGTGTATCCGGAGCATCGACGATCATGACAGGGATGAGATCGATGTGCGGATTGCTGGCGGCGGCGATTGCCGTGTGCTGCCCGTCAAGAACCTTCAGAATGGTTTGCCCCTCGTGCTCCGCGTAGGCGCAGATCGGCGGTTTGAATTTCGTCCAGCAGAAGTTCTGAATCACTTTCCGAATCTGCTTTCGACCCCGATCGCCGATCTGGCGTTGATATTGGTGATCGACGTAGAGCGTTGCCGGATCGACGCGCTCGCAAATTGGCTCTCCTGTGGTCGGTATCCGTGGGGTGATATCGGTGGCACTTATTGCAGCAATGAGATTGAGCAGTTCCACTGAGGGTTTCCTGTTACGCAGCTCAGCCTGAGCGGGGACGCCTCGACATGAGTGCGTGCCCATTTGGTTGCAGCCCACGCTGTGGACCACGACCAAGCCGGACCGGCTTTCCCCGACATTCTCGGTTTCTGCCCACTGGTTGCCGAGAGCTTGGTGAACAAAGCTTTGCGTGGGGCTCATTTTTGCCTTCCTTCGCTTGCCGCTAGATATTCGGCCGGGTCGATGTGACGGACGGCCGATGCAGCGCCAAACGTCCCGAGCTGCGCATGCCGATATTTCCGCAGCCCGTTCGGGTCGAAGTTTGCTGCCGCTATCGAGCGAATCCATGCCGAAGCTTTGGCGGCGTTGATCTGCATCCGCTTCGCCTTGCGGTCCTTCCTCGTCCGATTCTTGGCCGCGCGCTTCTTCTGCTGCCGGGTGCGCTTCGGCACGACCGGCGCGCGGCCGCTCGACAGGATCTTGGTGGATATCCAGTCAGCGCGTTTTTCAGCCGGCGATACGGGCGAGCCCTCCAGCCGATCGGCCGCGCGCCAAGCCTCCGCATTGGTCGGGAATGGTCCCGCCAAGGTTTCGCCGCGAGACACCACAATCCACCCGCCGCCCGGCGCTTCAATGACCGTCATTGCGCCGCCCCTGGTTGTCATTGGAAAGCGTCAGGGCTCGCGGGAATTCCCGGCGGAGATAATCCACCTCGTCGATGATGCGCCGCATTTCCGACCGGTCGATGTTGCCGGCCGCAATCCACTGCTCGAGAACGGGCCTCATCCTATCCCAGGTCTTGTTTGGCATCTCGACCCAGATGGCGATTACGGCCTCGCGTGCCGCCATGTAGATGTTACGGTGCTGAAGCAAGGCCTGTTCAACGGACCACGGCAGGCGTTCGGTTTTTTCATGCTTGTTCGGCATCACCGCTCGGCTCCTAATTGTTGAAAACTTCCCTCAACATCCCGGAATCGCCTGTCAGCGCCGATGAATTGCAGCTTCACAGACCCCGGCCGCCCGCACATGGGTTGGCGCCGGATTTTCTTCGCGATCAGGAATGTTGTGTCTTTCTCGTAGTCGCGGTAGACGACCAGACCCGCGTCAGCCTTGTTCCGCCAGTGCGCGCTGCCTGCCAGGTCATACAGGCCCGGAACGGGGTCTTTCCCGTCATCGCTACTGCGGAGCTTGGTCGGGTGGATGACCATCCAGACCGTGCATCCATGGTGCTTGCCGAATTTCTTGCACTTGGAAATGAGCTGCGAAACGAACTCGGTTTCCGTCTGTTTGTCGGGCCTGGACGCCTCCAGTTCGTTGTAAGGGTCAATAACGATGTTCGTCACGCCGTAACGAATAACCGCAGCCCGAGCGCGCTCCAGCAACCAGTCGACGGTTGGGGTATGTTCGACCGCTCCAACCAGGAAAATTCGCTCGTTCAGCCAAAGCAACGCGTCCGACACTTCGCGCTCTGTCAGGCGCGGCGTCGGCCCGGCGAAGAACGGGTTGCCGGCGAAGATTTCGCACAAGTCGGCAATGTGATTTGCCTCGCCCGTCTCCGGAGAGAACATCGCCCACTTCTCATCGCGCCGCCGCGCCGTCTGAATCGCAATCTGGTCGATCACGCGCGATTTGCCGTGATTGGGGATGCCGGTCACCGCGATGAATTGGCCGGGGATGTATTTGAATGCCTTGTCGACTTCTGCAAAACCGGTCGACAGCGGCTGTGGCCCCTTGCCGTGGTAAAGGTCCATTACCTCGATCGCGAAGCTTTCGACATCGTGCAGCCCGTCTATCGGCCACGGTTCCGAGCTTGCCACACACTCGCGCAGGACTTCGGCGCCGTGGTCTTGCAAGCATTCGTTTGCGTCTTTGCACTGGACATCACCCAGCGCCGGCATGCTGACCCGGTAACAGCGGTCGCGGCCCATGCGCCGCGCTATTTCCTGCGCTAGTTGCTCACCGGGGCCATCCATGTCGCTGGCGATCAGGACGCGTGAAACCTTCTGCAGCTTCTCCCAATGTGTTGCAAAGGGCTCATAGCGCTTGTCGCTGCTCTCCGGTCCGGATGGCGCGCCATTTGGCAGAGACACCACCCTTTCAAAGCCGGCCTCAATGAACGACATCACGTCAATCTCGCCTTCGGCGATGATTAGGTCTGCGCCTTCGGTGATGCTGTCCGCATTGAAAAAAACGGGCTCCGGGTCTTTTTCCTGCCGGAAGAACTTGTCAGCGGTACGGTATTTGACGTTGCGCAACGCCTGCTCCCACTCGTAGGGGAACGCTATGCAGTCCTCTTCTTTTTCGGTCTGCGGAAACCACTGCCTGGTCTTGTAAACGTTGAAGCGCTCAACGACAGGTTTCGAGATCCCGCGCTTTTCGAACCATGCGACCAGCGTATCTGGTCGCATTGGGTCCGCGACCCTCACCGGCCGCTTGTAGGTCCGCCTCTCGCGAACGGGACGATATTCAGGGCCGCCGGCTCCGCCTGACCAGCCGCAGTGGTGACACAACCAGACCACGCGCCCATCGGCCTCAATGGTGACAGACAGGCATTGATCGCCCCTTTTCTTTCGAGTGTGAGAACACTCTGGGCAGACGGTCTTGTGATTTCCTGCCGCATCGTTCCGAAGGCGGATGCCGTGTTCCGAAAGAGCGCCTACCACGTCGATCATGGTTAGCCCCGAGCAAACAGAGCTGAATTAGTCAGATCGCCATTACCGGCGCGCCTCTTGCCCGCGCGATCCTGGACGGCCTTCCTCACCCAGTTCCGCCATGTGGCTTCCCAGTCGACCTTTACGCCGCGATTGTCAGGTACGGAAATGAACCAGTCGTGGAATTTGCCGGCTTCGCTCGGGATATCGGCGATCGAAAGACCGTTGTCCTTCCCCCATTGCTGCCACTCAAGGGGCAGAGACCATTCGGGCGAAAGCCGGGTACCGCGTTTTTTGGAAGAACCGTTAGGTTCTTCTTTTACTTCAGTTGGTAGTTGGTAGTTGGTAGTTAGTTTTTCGGAAAAAGAACCGTCCGCTTTCGGCGATTGCTGATTTTGTTTAGCTTTCTTCGGCGGTCGGCCACCGTTCGCCCCATTTTCAGCAGCACTTTGGATGCGCTTCAGGGACATTTCGACTTCACTTTGGGAACGCTTCTGCCACAGTTTGCCGTCGCTCTGCCTCACGATTTTGCCAGCCTCCACAAGGCCGGCCACGACACGGCGAATGTCTGCGGGGCGGGTCCGACACAGGCCTGCTAGGCGCCGATCGTTGAACTCGATAGCGCCGCCTTCGGACATGATCAGGCTGCAAATCATCCAGTAAACGCCCTGCTGTTCCGCCGTCAGCACGCCGCCAACGCCGGTTATGTATTCGTC
>NZ_RZOM01001800.1:0-567 GCF_003999175.1 Mesorhizobium sp. M7A.F.Ca.ET.027.03.2.1
ATCTGTCGACGGGACGCAGCATCCATAACATCCGCGAGTGGATCGTACGCAATGCGCCAGTGCCGATCGGCACGGTGCCTCTCTATCAGGCGCTCGAAAAGGTGGGCGGCATCGCCGAGGACCTGACCTGGGCGGTCTACCGCGACACGCTGATCGAACAGGCCGAACAGGGCGTCGACTATTTCACCATCCATGCCGGCGTGCGGCTGCATTACATCCCGCTTACCGTAGACCGGGTCACGGGCATCGTCTCGCGTGGCGGCTCGATCATGGCCAAATGGTGCCTGCACCATCACCGAGAAAGCTTCCTCTACGAGCATTTCGCGGAGATCTGCGACATCTGCCGCGCCTATGATGTGTCCTTTTCTCTCGGCGACGGCCTTCGTCCGGGCTCGATCGCCGATGCCAATGACGCAGCCCAATTCGCCGAGCTGGAGACGCTCGGCGAGTTGACGAAGATCGCCTGGGCCAAGGATTGCCAGGTGATGATCGAGGGGCCCGGCCACGTGCCGATGCACAAGATCAAGGAGAACATGGACAAGCAGCTCGCAGTGTGCGGCGAGGCGC
>NZ_RZOM01001801.1:0-565 GCF_003999175.1 Mesorhizobium sp. M7A.F.Ca.ET.027.03.2.1
GTTCGAAGGTCTCGGCGACCACGGCAGCGACATGTTGACCCGAGAACGTGATGTCGCGCGCGAGCGGGCAATAGGGCTTGTCGGGCGGCGGTGTGCCGAACCAGTCCGCCGCGGTCTTCAGGCTGATGATGGTGTCCGGCGTCAGCACCTGCAGCACGCCGGGAGCGGCCTCGGCTGCCTTGGTGTCGATCGCGCGCACCTTGCCGGATGCAATCGTGCTCCCGACCAGCACGGCGTAAGCGAGGCCTTCGAGCTGCTGCTCGATGGCGTATTTCGCCGCGCCGGTGATTTTGGCCGGACCGTCGACGCGCGACAGCCGGCCGCCGACGGCTTCGGCAAAAGCGCCGTCGGACGCATCCCCATGCCTGATGTTGTGAACGGTCATGCCGTCTCTCCCAATTTGAGGATGGCGCGGGAGACGACGCGCGGCGCCAGTTCGACCTTGTAGTGGTTGGCGCCATGGTCGACGGCGCCTTCGACGGCGAGCAGGCTGGCGGCGCGGACTGCGTCCGGCTCCAGCGCGTTGCCTATCAAGGCTGCCTCAACGGCTCGCGCCCGCCACGGC
>NZ_RZOM01001802.1:0-564 GCF_003999175.1 Mesorhizobium sp. M7A.F.Ca.ET.027.03.2.1
AACCGAAGATTGTCAAAACCTGGTGGGTGCCGAACCCGCCATAGAGGGCGGAGCGCAACGTGTCGGTGTCGATACCGAGCTGGGCGGCCTTGTCGCGATCCACCACCAGCGTAGCCTGCAGCGCATTGTTCTGCAGGTCGCTGGTGACGTCGGTGAAGTTCGCATGATCTGCGGCCATCGCGTCGTTCAGTTTCTGCGCCCAGATATCGGTCAGGCCGGTATCAAGGCCCTGAACCACGAGCTGGTAGGCGCTGGCCGACGACCGCGAGCCCAGCCTCAAATTCTGCACCGGCTGCATATAGGTCTCGATGCCCGCCACGCCGGCCAGTTGCTTGCGCAGATCCGAAAGCACCTTCTCGATATCGGGGCGCTGGTCCTTGCCCTTGAGCTGGACGAAAAGCTGCCCCTGGTTGAGCGCATTGTTGCCGCTGCCCGCCGACCACGCCACATGGTCGACATAGGGCGAATGCGAGAAGACACTGGCGACCTGTCCTTGCAGCCTGGACATGGCGTCGAAAGAGATGTCCTGACGTGCGATGGTGGTCACCGATATCTGGCCGATGT
>NZ_RZOM01001803.1:0-564 GCF_003999175.1 Mesorhizobium sp. M7A.F.Ca.ET.027.03.2.1
AGCGTGCCCTGCGTTTCCATCCCGGCTGCTACTACAGGGATCTCTTTACGGGCGAGACGCGGACGCTTCCTGCCCTGATTGCTGCTGTCACCAACTTCGACGGGCAGATCACAGGCCTACAGCGCACTTGGCTTGATCCCTCGGGTCAAGGCAAGGCGCAACTCGCCGATCCACGCCGCTCGCTGGGTCACCTGTTTGGCAATGGTATCTGGCTAGGCCACGAGCCCCGTGCACCAGTCCCGGTTGTGGCCGCCGGCGAGGGCCTTGAGACGATGGCGTCGCTCCGGACGGTCATGCCGGCGCTTCCGGTGGCAGCCGCCACCTCGGCCAATCACCTCGCCGGCCTGATCTTCCCGCCTGGCTGCCGTCGCCTCTACATCGCAGCCGATGCCGACGCCGCCGGCCGGCACGGCATCGAGCGTCTCAGCCAGCGCGCAGCCGAGGCCGGGATTCTCGCCTTGGTATTGAGGCCGCAGCTCGGCGACTTCAACGACGATCTGCGTCATCTCGGCCCGGCCCATCTCGCGGCATGGCTCAGCGACCAGCTTGTCCCGGAGGATGCCC
>NZ_RZOM01001804.1:0-564 GCF_003999175.1 Mesorhizobium sp. M7A.F.Ca.ET.027.03.2.1
GCGCCACCACAGATCCGTATATTCGAGGTGTCGGGCGTCGGCTCACCACAACTAGGACCGCAGATCAACCACCATCGCGGCAAGGGCCGCATCGCCCTGTTATAGCGACGGACGCGTTTCGGCGTTTGTGTACCATTGCCCGTTGGCCCTCTCATAGGCCATGGCCGCCCGGAAAACATCGGCATCGCAATAGGTGCGGCCGACGATCTGGATGCCTGTCGGCACGCCGCTTGCCGCCCGACCCGAAGGGATGGACAGAACCGGACAACGGCTCATCATGTTGAACGGCGTCGTCATCACCCATCCCAATGACGGGTTCACCTGCTTGCCGTTGATCTCGACCGTGCCCGTGGTCTGATCGAATTCCGCAGGCACGGAGGGAAGCGCGTTGGTCGGGCAGATCAGCACATCGTAGGTCTCCAGCAGCGGCCCCAGCGTCTGGTACATCCTGGCCGCCACGTCGAGTGTTCCGACAAAGTCCGTCGCCTTCGACTTTTGCCCGTCCTCGGCGAACTGCCTGGCATAGCTCGTCATGTCCTTGCCGTGCTTCTTGAGCAGCTGCGA
>NZ_RZOM01001805.1:0-563 GCF_003999175.1 Mesorhizobium sp. M7A.F.Ca.ET.027.03.2.1
GTCCATGGCGATGGTCAAGAAGGCCGCGGCCCTGGCAAATCATGAACTGGGGCTTCTGTCTGAAGATAAGGCGCTCGCGATTTCGGGAGCCTGTGACGACCTCATCGCGTTGAAGGGGATCGACGAGAACTTTCCCGTGGACATGATGCAAGGCGGTGCTGGAACGTCCACCAACATGAATGTCAACGAGGTCATCGCCAACCTGGCCCTCATGAGGCTAGGGGCCGATATTGGCGACTACTCGAGGATGCACCCAAACGACGACGTCAACCTCTCCCAGTCGACGAACGACGTTTATCCGACCGCCATTCGCCTGACCGTCCTGCGCGCCTGCGAGGGGCTTGTGTCATCGCAGGTTTGCCTGCGCGACGCCTTTCGAGCCAAGGCAGTTCAGTACGGCAGTGCTTTGAAGGTAGGCAGGACCCAGCTTCAGGATGCGGTGCCGATGATGGTCGGACAAGAGTTCGAAGCGTTTGCAGAGCTCATCGATGAGGACATCGTTCAAGTCCAGCTGGCATCAAGGCTGCTCAAGGAAGTCAACCTTGGGGGATCCGCGATTGGTA
>NZ_RZOM01001806.1:0-558 GCF_003999175.1 Mesorhizobium sp. M7A.F.Ca.ET.027.03.2.1
TGTCGCACGGATGATATTCAGCCCAACACTTGGTCCTCTTAACGAGTTCGCGACATTTCTCGGCTTTCCGAACCTGCCTTTTCTGACGCAGGCGAACTGGGCGATTGCGGTGATCGCCATCGTTGAAATCTGGCAGTGGACGCCACTTGTCACACTGCTGATGCTCGCCGGCCTGCAGGGCCTGCCGCGGGAAGTGTTCGAAGCGGCCGCCATCGAGAACGCGTCGCCTTGGCAGCGCTTCTGGAGCATCACTTTTCCGATGCTGCTGCCGCTCTCCGTGGCGGTCGTCTTCATCCGCATCATCGAAGGTTTGAAGATCATCGACACGGTCTTTGTGCTCACCGGCGGAGGTCCGGGCACCTCCACCGAGACGCTGACGCTCTTCGCCTACAATGAGGGCTTCAAGAAGTTCAACCTCGGGCAGGCCTCGGCGCTGAGCTTTCTCTTCCTGATGGTCATCACTCTGTTCGGAATTGTGTATCTGGCGCTCGCACGGCCGTTGATGGAGAAGCGCACATGAATGAAGGCCGCTTGCTCCGCTGGGTCGCCTTCCTAGCC
>NZ_RZOM01001807.1:0-555 GCF_003999175.1 Mesorhizobium sp. M7A.F.Ca.ET.027.03.2.1
AGCCCTTGCTGCGCCAGACGGAAGCGCAAGCCATGCCGCGCGTCTCGGCGATCCTCGCCCGCGAAGGCTTGAATGAACCGGACGGCGACATGCCGCAGGACCATGTCCCCGGCGACATCACCCGCGAGCCGCTCGAATTCCCGATGGCGCGCGACATCCGCCTTCAGGCGCTGTCACGCGGCGATGAAGGTTTTCTGCTGGCGCTCGGCTATTCCACGCAGCGCGGCTATGCCCGCAACCATCCCTTCGTCGGCGAGATCCGCATCGGCGAGGTCGAGCTCGATCTCGACGTGCCCGAACTGCCCTTCGCTGTCCCGCTCGGCACTGTCCGGGTCACCGAATGCCAGATGGTCAACCAGTTCAAAGGCTCGGCCAAGGCGCCGCCGCAGTTCACCCGCGGCTACGGCCTGGTCTTCGGCCAGAGCGAGCGCAAGGCGATGGCGATGGCGCTCTGCGACCGGGCGCTGCGCGCGAAGGAGCTCGGCGAGGATGTCGTCGCCGCGGCCCAGGACGAGGAGTTCGTCATCTCACACTCAGACAATGTCCAGGCGCTGT
>NZ_RZOM01001808.1:0-554 GCF_003999175.1 Mesorhizobium sp. M7A.F.Ca.ET.027.03.2.1
GATTGAGCGCGCCGAACTGACGGCCGGTTCGACCTGGCACGCGGCGGCAGGCTTCCATGCGCTCAACGCCGACCCCAACGTGGCGGCGCTGCAGGACTACACCATCAATCTCTACCGCGAGATCGAGGCAGAATCCGGCTGGGATATCGGCCTGCACATGACCGGCGGCGTCAACATCGCCAGCGATCCCGCGCGCTGGGAGTGGCTGAAATCGGCCTGGGCGGTGTTCCAGTCGGTCGGCATCGAGACCGCGCGCCTTGTCACGCCCGACGAGATCAAGGCGATCTGCCCGATCGTCGACGTCACCGGCGTGCTTGGCGGCCTGCATGATTCCAACGAAGGCCATCTCGACCCGTACGGCACGACGCACGCCTATGCCGGCGCTGCAAAAAAGCGCGGCGCCGACATCATCCTGCGCAACCGGGTCGTCGAGCTGAAGGCGCGCGCCGACGGTCGCTGGGATGTCGTCACGGAGCAGGGCACCATCATCGCCGAGCATGTCGTCAATGCCGGCGGGCTGTGGGCAAAGCAGCTCGGCCGCATGGCCGGCGTCG
>NZ_RZOM01001809.1:0-553 GCF_003999175.1 Mesorhizobium sp. M7A.F.Ca.ET.027.03.2.1
CAACCAGGCCGCGCTTGAGTTTTGGAAACGGTGCGGTCTGGCTCATCGAGCTGCTCCAATTCTTGCGATCATGCCGTTCTCGCGCGCCGCCTCGACGAGACCTGCACGCACCGCTTCGTCGGCGTCGACGGCCCGGACCTCAAGTCCGGCAAGGCCGAGTGCCTGGCTGTACAGCGTTCCCAGCGCACCGGAGGCGACCAGCACCACGGGTTCCGCACCGGCGCCGTGCCGACGGCTGGCGGAGGCGATCTCGCCGCCGATCAGAAGGCCGGACAGGCAGGCTGCGGCATCGTCGGCTTTCAGATCCTGCAGCAGGCCGGCGGCGCGGATGGAAAACAGCCGCGAGGTGACATCGCCGCCATCGCTCAATGCGGTTTCGCACCAGCGGCGGAAGAACGGATTGTCCGATGTGACCGGCTTCGGATGCTCGCCGAGCGAATGGCGCAGGATCGAATGCGCGGCAAGCACGGAAAACAGCTCGCCGGTCGGCCAGGTGCCGAAGCCGGTGACAGTGCCGTCCTCGACCAGCACCCATTTCGAATGGGTGCCGGGC
>NZ_RZOM01000180.1:0-7634 GCF_003999175.1 Mesorhizobium sp. M7A.F.Ca.ET.027.03.2.1
GGTCACGGACTTTGCCCATGACGTGAAAGCCTGTGCGCTCGGCCAGGCGTCGTCATCGATCATGGCGCAGCATGTCGTCGGCGCGAGTGCTGAGGAATTGCGCGCGGTGCGCGACACCATGCTGAAGATGCTCAAGGAAAATGGCGCCCCGCCGGACGGTCGCTTCGCGGATCTCAGATATCTGGAGCCGGTGCGCGACTACAAGGCGCGGCACGCTTCGACCATGCTGACTTTCGATGCCGTGGTCGACGCCATCGGCCAGATCGAGAAGAAGCGCGCCGAAGAAGCGGCCTGACCTTGGGGTTTGGCTACCAAAGCCTGGTGTTTGCCGGGAGCCTTGCTGGCTCACTCGCGTTGAGCGGGACCCCGAGCCGGGCAGACGTAGCGGTCGAGCACGATATCGGCGACTATCTCATGAAGGCAATCCAGCATTGTTGGAACATGCCTGCAAACACCCACAGCATTGCACGCGTCCAGATCAGTCTGAACAAGGACGGGTCACTCGCAGGCCCGCCAAAAATCCTCGGTCCTGTGACGACGCCGCCGGACAAGGTTGCCGAGTCCGCTGTCCGGGCCATCGCACGCTGCGCGCCATTTCCCAGGCTGACATCATATGCTGCCCACTACGATATGTGGCGCGATGTCATCCTCACATTCAACCCGGGAGAAGACTCACCGGGCGAGCTTCCGGCCGCGGATGCGCTCGACAAACTCTTCGAAAAATACAGCAAGAAGGCAAAGTAGCGGGAGCCCGGCCGGAAGGGTTCAAGCCCGCGCTTCCAGCACCCGCCTGCTTTCGACGAATTCGCTTCTGAGCCAGTCGGCGAACGCGGCGGCCGGTTCCGAGAGGTCGCGCAAGTTTCTGGCCACCAGCCAATAGGCGCCGGATGCGACGTCGATGTCGAACGGCTTGACCAGCGCGCCGGATGCGATTTCCCCGCCGATCTGCAAGAGATCGCCCAAGGCCACGCCATGTCCGAGCAAAGCGGCCTGTTTTGAAAGCGACGCATCCGCCAGCATCGGCCCGCGCGCCGGTATGGCGTCGGCGGGCACGCCGGCCGCCTGGAACCAGCGCGCCCAGCCTTGACGGTTTTCCTCGTGCAGAAGCGTGTAGCGGGCAAGATCGATCGGCTTATCGAGGGCAGGGCCAGAAGCAAGCAGCGCCGGCGACAGAACCGGTGAATCGACAGTCGAGGCAAGCCGCTCAGCCTGGCTGCGCGGCCACGCGGTGACATGCGTGCTGAAGCGCAAGGCAAGCTCCGGCTGATCGCTGCGGAACTCGATCAGCCTTGGGTCGACCTCGAGCGAGACGTCGATGTCAGGCCGCAATTGGCGAAACCGGTTGAGCCGCGGCACCAGCCACACGGATGCAAGCGACGGCTCGACACTGACGCGGACCACGGACTGCGCCGGTGTCGCCACCAGTTCTCCAAGCAAGGTGTCGATGGCGTCGAAACTTCTGACAAGCTGCTCCAGCAGACGCCGTCCGGTGTCGGTCAGTTCGACACGGCGATGGTGACGTTCGAACAAGGGTTGGCGCAGGAAGGTTTCGAGTTCCCGGATCTGCCGGCTGATCGCCGCCTGCGAGACGAAAAGCTCCTCGGCGGCCCGGCTGAAGCTCAGATGCCGGCCCGCCGCCTCGAAGCTTCTCAATGCCGTCAGCGGCAAGCGTCCGCGCTTCATTCACATAACCCAGGATTATCCGAAGTGGAAATTATACTCGTTTGAAGGCGAAGGCCAGCGGCGGTCTAATCGCATCAAAGGAGACCGACCATGATCCAGTTGCTGAGCATCTTTGGCGATGTCATGCGGATCGCAACGTTTCAATGGCGTGACAGAAGACAGCATGAAAAGCGTTACGAAGAGCCGACCAGTCGTGGCCGGTGGGTGGCTTCGGCTGACTGGCAGCCGTTTCGCCGTTCCGCCCGTGACGACTGAGTGCGCGCAAGGAGTGGGGATTGCGTTCTCCAGTGGAAGCTCACATCTATCGCTTGGGAAACGCGATACGGAGACTGTGGTGCGCGACCAGCATGGGCATGCGCATATCGCCCGGCCGCCGAAACGCGGCCGCAACTGGCCCGGTCCATGGCGCAAGACGCCGGGCCGTCTCCTCGGCACGTCGCTCGTGCGCCTCTATCAGCTGACGCTGTCGGGCTTTGTCGGCAATTCCTGCCGGCATCTGCCGACCTGTTCAGAATATGCCCATGAGGCGATCGCCCGCCATGGCCTGTGGGCCGGCGGCTGGATGGGATTCTTCCGCGTGCTGCGCTGCGGGCCATTCGGCACGCATGGCATCGACCGCGTGCCGGAGGTGCTGGAGGATCGTTATGTCTGGTTCACGCCATGGCGGTACTGGCGGATCGGCAGCAAGCGCGGCGAAGCGCAGGGGTGATCGCGTCGGTCAGGTACCGGCGGCTCTGCCCGTTTACGATCCGGTAGGGTTAACAACAGCCTGCACAAAGACTGCGCATTTGAGACAAAATCGAGACAAGAGACCCCGCTAAGCCGCTCGCGAACCCCCTTCTTGAGCGAGCAGACAAATGCGCAATTTCGACCGTCTTCCCTTCATCTTTGCCGGGATACTGTTCCTGCTCGCCTGGCTGCTGGGATTTCCGTTGCGCGCGCAATCGGCGCCGCTGGGGGACGTGCAGTGCACGGTGATCGCCGATGCGGCGAGCGGCAAGACGCTTTACGAGGACGGGGTGTGCGACCAGCGGTTCAGCCCGGCGTCGACGTTCAAGGTGCCGTTGTCGCTGATCGGCTATGACAGCGGGATCCTGAGCGACGAGCACACGCCGAGCTGGGATTACAAGCCTGAATTCAACGCGGTGAAGCGGGATCAGAAGACCGTCGATCCGGTGGTCTGGGAGCGAGATTCGATCCTGTGGTTTTCCCGGGAAATCACCCGCCGGCTTGGGTCTGAGAGTTTTGCCGGTTATGTCTCGAAATTCGACTACGGCAATGCCGATGTTTCCGGGAATCCCGGCAGGAATGATGGCTTGACCAAGTCCTGGGTGAATTCCTCGCTCAAGATCACGCCGGTCGAGCAGGTCGAATTCCTGCGCAAGCTGCTGGCCCGCAAGCTGCCTGTCTCGGCCAAGGCCTACGACATGACATCAGCCATCATCCCGACCTTCCAGGCCGGGGGTTGGACGGTGCAAGGCAAGACCGGCAGCACCAGGCTGCGCAACGACGCCGACAAGGTTCAGGACAAGCGCTCGCTTGGCTGGTTCGTCGGATGGGCGAACAAGGATGGCCGCCAGATCGTCTTTGCGCGGCTTGTCGTCGATGCCAACCGTACGGACATGCCAAAGGGCCTCAAGACCCGGGCTGCGTTCCTGAAGGATTTGCCGCTCCTCATCAAATGAACGCTGACATTTGAGCCGGGCTTTACGGCGGCGGAATCTGTCCATAAAAGACAGCCGCTGCCGGACGCATCCGGCTTTTCCCTATGCATGCCGTAACCCCAAAACCGCCATACACTTTTGGGCGACATGCATTTCAACCACCCGCGCTCGTTTGCGGGACTGGATAGGAGATATATATGCTGAATTCCGTTTCCCTGACATTTCCCGATGGCTCCGTCCGCGAATATGACGCGGCGATGACCGGTGCTGGCCTCGCCGAATCGATCTCGAAATCGCTGGCCAAGAAGGCGGTCGCCTATGCGATCGACGGCACGGTTCGCGATCTCAGCGATCCGCTCGGCAAGTCCGGCAAGGTCGAGATCGTCACCCGCGACGACCCGCGCGCGCTGGAGCTGATCCGCCACGACGCGGCCCATGTGCTGGCGGAAGCCGTGCAGGAGATATGGCCGGGAACGCAGGTGACCATCGGGCCGGTGATCGAGAACGGGTTCTACTACGACTTCGCCCGTAACGAGCCGTTCACGCCCGACGATTTTCCGGTGATCGAGAAGAAGATGCGTGAGATCATCGCGCGCAACAAGCCGTTCACCAGGGAAGTCTGGTCGCGCGACAAGGCGAAAAAAGTGTTTGCCGACAAGGGCGAACGCTACAAGCTGGAGTTGATCGACGCCATTCCCGAGGATCAGGATCTCAAGATCTACGCGCAGGGCGACTGGTTCGACCTCTGCCGTGGCCCGCACATGGCCTCGACCGGGCAGATCGGCAATGCCTTCAAATTGATGAAGGTGGCCGGCGCCTATTGGCGCGGTGATTCGAACAACCCGATGCTGACCCGCATCTACGGCACGGCCTGGGCTGATCAGGCGCAGCTCGAAGCCTACCAGATGATGCTGGAGGAGGCCGAGAAGCGCGACCACAGGAAGATCGGCCGCGAGATGGACCTGTTCCATTTCCAGGAAGAGGGACCGGGCGTCGTCTTCTGGCATGCCAAGGGCTGGAAGATGTTCCAGAACCTGGTCAACTACATGCGCCGCCGCCTCGACGAGCAGGGCTATCAGGAGGTCAACGCGCCGCAGGTGCTCGACAAGAGCCTGTGGGAGACGTCAGGCCATTGGGGCTGGTATCGCGACGCCATGTTCAAGGTGACGGTCGCCGGCGACGACACCGATGACGACCGGGTCTTCGCGTTGAAGCCGATGAACTGTCCGGGCCATGTGCAGATTTTCAAGCATGGGTTGAAGTCTTATCGCGATCTACCCGTGAAGCTTGCGGAATTCGGCAATGTGCATCGCTACGAGCCGTCGGGCGCACTGCACGGGCTGATGCGTGTGCGCGGCTTCACGCAAGATGATGCGCACATCTTCTGCACCGAGGAGCAGCTGGCCGCGGAGTGCCTGCGCATCAACGATTTGATCCTGTCGACCTATGCTGATTTCGGTTTTGACGAAATCAGCGTGAAGCTTTCGACGCGGCCCGACAAACGCGTCGGCACCGACGAAGCCTGGGATCATGCCGAGGCAATCATGGGGAGCGTGCTGGAGACGATCAGGACGCGGTCCGGCAATCGCATCAAGACCTCCATCAATCCGGGCGAGGGCGCCTTCTACGGACCGAAATTCGAATATGTGCTCAAGGATGCCATCGGCCGCGAATGGCAGTGCGGCACGACGCAGGTCGACTTCAACCTGCCGGAACGGTTCGGCGCCTTCTATATCGGCTCCGATTCCGAGAAGAAGCAGCCTGTGATGGTGCACCGCGCCATCTGCGGCTCGATGGAGCGCTTCCTCGGCATCCTGATCGAGAACTATTCCGGCCACTTCCCGCTGTGGTTCGCGCCGCTGCAGGTGGTGGTGGCGACGATCACGTCCGACGCCGACGGCTATGCGACCGAGGTGGTGGCAAAGCTGAAGGCCGCCGGGCTTTTGGCGGAAGCGGATCTGCGTAACGAGAAGATCAACTACAAGGTCCGCGAGCACTCGCTGGCCAAGGTTCCGGTCATCCTCGTCTGCGGCAAGCGCGAGGCCGAAGAGCAGACCGTCAACATGCGCCGGTTGGGCTCGCGCGACCAGGAATCGCTTGGCCTTGACCAGGCGATCGCGCAATTGGCCGAAGAAGCTGTTACACCCGACCGCCGGCGCAAACGCGCGGCTTGATTGGCATAGTTTCGACTAATGGCGGTGGAGCGATCCACCGCCATTTTCATATCCCTGTCACGCCGACCTTGTAACCAGCCCCTATGCTCAAGTTGAAATTGCGCGAACGACCGTTTCCCGAGCTTTCCTATGCCAATCCGCGCCAGCCGGCGCTGACACGCTGGTTCATTCATTCGGTCGAAGGCCTGTCAGGCCGCGACCGCTACACAGCACTTTATGATTTCTGGCGCAGCCAGGTCGTGCCGACCGGCGAACGCGTGTTCAGCCGTATGCTCGAACTGATCGACGTCCGCGTGCGGACATCGGATCAATGGCCGCCGGCGCAATTGCCGGATACGCCGCTGGTGATCGTCGCCAATCATCCGTTCGGCATTGGTGACGGCATTGCCGTGCTGTCATTGGTCGAGCAGCTCGGACGCCCGTTCCGGGTGATGATCCACAAGGATCTGCTCAAGATCCGCGAAATGGAGTCTTACTCGCTGCCAATCGACTTTTCCGAGACCAAGGACGCGCTGAAGAACAACATGGCCGTGCGCCATGAGGCGGTGCGGCTGTTGAAGGAAGGCGTCACCATCGTGGTGTTTCCGGCCGGCGGTGTCGCCACCGCGCCGAAGGGGTTTGGCCGGGCACGCGACTTGCCGTGGAAGATGTTTCCAGCCCGTCTCGTCCAGGACGCCAGGGCGTCGGTCATCCCAATGCATTTTTCCGGACAGAACGGCAGGCTGTTCCATCTCGTCAGCGGCCCGATGAACATGGCCGAGCGCGACAGTCGCCTGGCGAAATTCGTCGGCAGGGCCTCTCTGACATTGCGCACGTCGCTGCTCATTCACGAATTCGCGCGGCTGTCCGGCAAGGCGATCGAGGTGCGCGTCGGGGATGTGCTGAGCTGGAGCGAGCTGGAGCCGTTGCGCGACCGCAAGGCATTGCTCGACCGCCTCTATCGAGGCGTGTTCGACCTGGCGCCAGCTTTGCCACGCCGCCGGATCCCGTTCCTGCCGGCGCGGACCAAGATGGCGGCTTGAGGCAGCCAAACGTCCAGCTCAAAAGGGGGCCGGTCTCGGCCGTCCATTGCAGAAATAGTATGACACTGTAACGTCGCGTGCTATAGAAAGGCAAGGAAGGACTTGCCATGAGAACCAGCAAACCGATCACCGTGACCCTTGGCCGCCAGCAGAGCGGCCTCGACGCACGTCTGGCGTCGGGCGCCTACGACTCCGCCAGCGAGGTCATGCGCGCCGCGCTGCGTGCCCTCGACCGTGAGGAGCAGACCATCGCCGCGATCATGCGCGCCAAGGTCCAGGAAGCTCTTGACGACCCGCGTCCAGACATCCCGGCAGAAGAGGTCTTCAAAGAGCTGCGCGCCTATCATGCGGACCGCATGAAGACCTCCAAGCGTGACACATAAGGTCGTCTTCAGGCCGGCGGCTCAAGCCGACCTCTTCGCCATCTACAACTACATCGAAAACGACAGCGGGAATCGGCGTGCCGGCGACTATGTCGACCGCATAGAGGCCGCGTGCATGGCGCTGTCCACCTTCCCGGAACGCGGGACCGTGCGCGACACCGTTGGCCCCGGCGTCCGCATCGTCGGTTTTGAACGCCGCGTGTCGATCGTTTTCCGGGTCGACGGTGGCACCGTGGTCATCCTGCGCGTGCTCTACGGCGGACAGGATTATCCGGCCGGTTCAGAGGATGACGCAGACACCTGATTCCCCGGTAGGAAGTGCGAACTACAATCTAGTCCGCGCCTTCTTCGGGATCCATCGCCGCGGCCTCGGTGGCCAGAACCTCGATCTCCTGGTTCTGCCCGGCCACGACCGTAAAATCCTTCTGATAGATGCGGTCGCGGTTCTTGGCGATGATGGTGTAGTCGCCCTCGGCCAGCACCATCGAGGCGAAGGCGCCGACGGTTTCCTTGATCGGATCGCCCGATTCATTGAGCAGCGACCAGGACGTATCGGCGATCGCCTCGCCACCGGTTTCGCGCACCAGCTTCATGGTGATCTCGGCGGCGTGGTGCTCGACGGTGGCTTCGGTCAGCTTGCCGGCCTCGACACGGATGTCGGAGCGGATGACCGCGTTGACCGCGCCATAGGTCGAGACGACATGGTAG
>NZ_RZOM01001810.1:0-552 GCF_003999175.1 Mesorhizobium sp. M7A.F.Ca.ET.027.03.2.1
GCCAACGCACGCATCTCGCACGCTGAGCTGTCAACGAAGGTCAACCTGTCGCGCAACGCGGTGCGCGTGCGTATCGAGCGCCTGGAACGCGAAGGGTTCATCAAGGGATATACGATCGTCACGGGCGAAGGTGGTGGCAACCAGCATGTCACGACAGCGCTGATGTTCGTTTACCGGCATGATCGAATGCGGGGTGGCGACGTCATTCAGGCGTTGCGCAAGATACCCCAGGTCGTCGCATGCGATGTGATGAGCGGCGACTTTGATCTCCTGGTGCGAGTCGAATCGCCTGATGCCGACCGCATTCGTCAGATCTGGCAGCAGATAGCGGAGTTACCTGGGGTGCGCGATACGCTGACTGCGTTCGCGCTCTCTTCAGTCATTCGCAGATGATCGCAGAACCATAGGGGCTCTCGTCACCGGATTCGCGGGAACGGAAATCTGGCGCGCCCTCACGTCGCGTTGGGACGGCGGTGCCATTGTAGTCCAAAACGTTCGCCCTGCCGATCGATCGAGCTTGAGCACACCTTTCGCGCGAGACACGCACGGGAT
>NZ_RZOM01001811.1:0-551 GCF_003999175.1 Mesorhizobium sp. M7A.F.Ca.ET.027.03.2.1
GACCGAGACAGGCAGCGCGGAAACGTCGGTGACGCTGGCGATCGGCGGGCTGGGCGGTGGGGGCAGCAGCGGTGGCGACGTAATCGTCGACAATCATGGCAAGATCACCACGCTCGGCTATCTTTCGCACGGCATTTTCGCGCAATCGGTAGGCGGTGGCGGCGGTGCTTCGGGTGCCGCGGCCAACGCTTCGGAGGCCGACATGACGATCGGCGGCGCGATTTCTCTGCCGAGCGGCGACGGCTCCAATGGCGGCCATGTCACGGTCAACAATGACGGCATCATCGAAACCTGGAAGGATGGAGCGCTCGGCATTTTCGCCCAGTCCGTCGGCGGCGGCGGCGGTTATGGCGGCGTGGTATCGGCCGACACGGCGGGAGACGAGTCGGTTGCGCTGCAGCTTGGCGGCTTCGGCGGCAATGGCGGCAATGGCGGCAAGGTCGATGTCACGGTTTCCGGCACCATCATCACCCATGGCGAGCGCGCGCATGGCGTGGTCGCGCAATCGGTCTGCGGCGGTGGCGGCTATGGCGGCGGCGCCCAGGGGAAGA
>NZ_RZOM01001812.1:0-550 GCF_003999175.1 Mesorhizobium sp. M7A.F.Ca.ET.027.03.2.1
ATGCTATTATGAACCGCACTCATAATGTCGATGAATGATATCCATTCGATTCAGTCAAAGTTATGTGATCTTCTCTCCCTAGTCACAACAATCCTAACGGGGAGCAATTATGAAGAGGGTATTTCTGACGGCCGCGTTCGCAGCACTGACCGTGTATCCGACACTATCCGCCGATCTTCCGCTTACGAGCGACGTCAAGGACTCTGGAACTTTGTCGATCGCCAGTGGCCTCGACTATGCGCCATTCGAATTTACGGATGAAAAGGGTGAACCCGCGGGCCTGGACGTCGAGCTCTCGCAGGTGGCCGCAAAGCTGATGGGGGTCAAACTCGATCTGAAGCGAATTCCGTTCGCTTCCCAGATTCCCGCCCTGACGGCTGGCCGCATCAAGGTCGGCTGGGCCACGTTTACGGTGAAGGCAGACCGTCTGAAGCAGGTAGATTTCGTCACGTTTCTGAAATCGGGAACTGTGGCTGCGGTCCTGCCCGAAAATTTGTCGAAGTTCCAAGGCCAAAACAGCCTGTGCGGAGCCAAAGTGGCTGTTCAAACC
>NZ_RZOM01001813.1:0-549 GCF_003999175.1 Mesorhizobium sp. M7A.F.Ca.ET.027.03.2.1
GAGCCGTTCCAGTGGCCGCCGCCCGTTCGGGCCGACCCCTTCTGGCCTGCCGGCCATCTCCCCCTCAAGGGGGGAGATCAGCCTGCCGCTCGGCTTTCGCCAATCGCCAACGCTGCGGAAGAAGCGCCGGTGACAAAGCTGCTAGTCTCCCCCCTCGAGGGGGAGATGGCCGGCAGGCCAGAAGGGGTCGGCACGACTGGGCTCCAGGTTCGCTTCTTCGCCGACGGCAATTTCTACACACCCGATCGCAAGGCGCGCTTCATCGCCATCCGCCCGACCACGGAAGTCCGCACCAGTCCCGACTATCCGCTGATCCTCAACACCGGCCGTATCCGCGACCATTGGCACACCATGACGCGGACCGGCAAAAGCCCGCGGCTTTCGCAGCACATCGCCGAGCCCTTCGTCGAGATCCACCCGGTGGATGCGCAGCGCTTCGGCATCGGTGACGCCGACATCGTGCGCGTTTCCAGCCCGCGCGGTGACGTGCTGGTCCGCGCGCTGGTGACGATACGCCAGCGCCAGGGCAGCCTGTTTGCGCCGATGCAC
>NZ_RZOM01001814.1:0-547 GCF_003999175.1 Mesorhizobium sp. M7A.F.Ca.ET.027.03.2.1
CATCACCACCATGGCCAAGAGCCTGGCCGGCGGTTTCCCGCTGGCCGCGGTCACTGGCCGCGCCGAAATCATGGATGCGCCCGGCCCCGGCGGGCTCGGCGGCACCTATGGCGGCAGCCCGATCGGTGTTGCCGCCGCGCACGCCGTGCTCGACGTGATCGAGGACGAAAACCTGTGCGACCGCGCCAACACGCTGGGCGCAAGGCTGAAGCAGCGGCTGCAGTCGATCCGCGACGACGTGCCCGAAATCGTTGACATCAGAGGCCTCGGCTTCATGAATGCGGTCGAGTTCAACGACGTCAAGAAGGGCCTGCCGTCGGCCGAGATCGCCAATGCGATCCGGTTGAAGGCGCTCGACAAGGGCCTGATCCTGCTGACCTGCGGCGTCTACGGCAACGTCATCCGCTTCCTGGCGCCGATCACCATCCAGGACGAAGTCATGAACGAAGCACTCGACATCCTGGAAAGCTCGATCCGCGAAGTCTGCGCCGCCTGAACTTCTACCCTCCCCTTGTGGGGAGGTCGGACCGAAGGTCCGGGTGGGGGC
>NZ_RZOM01001815.1:0-545 GCF_003999175.1 Mesorhizobium sp. M7A.F.Ca.ET.027.03.2.1
TCCACGTCCAGAAGCTCGACAAGTCGGGCCGCGCCTATGCCACCGGCAAGCGCAAGAACGCCATTGCGCGCGTCTGGGTGAAGCCGGGTTCCGGCAAGATCATCGTCAACGACAAGGAATTCGCGACCTATTTCGCGCGTCCGGTCCTGCAGATGATCCTCAACCAGCCGATCATCGCCTCCAACCGCGCCGGCCAGTACGACATCGTCGCGACCGTTGTCGGCGGCGGTCTCTCCGGCCAGGCTGGCGCCGTGCGTCACGGCATCTCCAAGGCGCTGACCTATTACGAGCCGACGCTGCGCGCCGTGCTCAAGAAGGGCGGCTTCCTGACCCGCGACAGCCGCGTCGTCGAGCGCAAGAAGTACGGCAAGGCGAAAGCCCGTCGTTCATTCCAGTTCTCGAAGCGCTAAGCACTTCGCAGCTTCAGACAATCGAAAAGGCCGCCTCCCGGGCGGCCTTTTTGTTTGCGGCTCGGCAGTCACCCCACCCGCGCCTGCGGCGCGACCTCCCCATTAAGGGGAGGTAGAAGAGCGCGACGCCCTACC
>NZ_RZOM01001816.1:0-545 GCF_003999175.1 Mesorhizobium sp. M7A.F.Ca.ET.027.03.2.1
GTCTCTCAACCACTGACTCATGCGATGCAGTTTTCCGCCCGTTCCGGTCATTTTGAGACCGGAAATTCCTTTCGCCGGATGGCTCTCGAAGCTCGCCATCTGCGGATAGATCAGAAGCCCCACCGCAGCCGAGAAGGCCGGCCCCTTCGCCGCTTCCGGCAGACCGGCCACGCCGAGCGGGCGGCCGATGCGCACATTGCGTCCCAGGATGCGGCGCGCCGCCTCCGGCAGGCCGGCAAGCTGGCTGGCGCCACCGGTAAGAACCACACGCTTGCCCACTGCATTGCCATAGCCGGACTTGTTCAGCCGGTCGCGCAGCAGTTCGAGCGTCTCGTCGATGCGGGCGCGCACGATGCGCGTCATCACCGAGCGCGGGATCTGCAAGGGCACGTCACCGTCGTCGCCGATCGGCTGGATCGAGACCAGGTCGCGGTCGTCGGCGCTGCCCGGCAGTGCCGAGCCATGCATCACCTTCAGCCGTTCGGCGGCATCGAGCGAGGTCGACAGCCCCTTGGCCATGTCCATCGTGACGTGGTTGCCGCCGA
>NZ_RZOM01001817.1:0-542 GCF_003999175.1 Mesorhizobium sp. M7A.F.Ca.ET.027.03.2.1
GCGCAATCTGATGGCCGGCAGCGCCATCCGTGAATCGCATCGGGTTGGCGACGAACGTGTGCAGGATCCGTATTGCCTGCGCTGCCAGCCGCAGGTGATGGGCGCTGCACTCACCGTGCTGCGCCAGGCGGCCGACACGCTGGGCACCGAAGCCAATGGCGTCACCGACAATCCGCTGATCTTCGCCGAGGATGACACCGCACTTTCCGGCGGCAATTTCCACGCCGAGCCGGTGGCCTTCGCCGCCGACATGATCGCTCTCGCCGTCTGCGAGATCGGCTCGCTGTCGGAACGCCGCATCGCCATGCTTGTCGATCCGGCGCTGTCCGGCATGCCGGCCTTCCTGACGCCGAAGCCCGGTCTGAACTCCGGCTTCATGATCCCGCAGGTGACGGCGGCGGCGCTCGTTTCGGAGAACAAGCAGAAAGCCTATCCGGCCAGCGTCGATTCGATCCCCACCTCGGCAAACCAGGAAGACCATGTTTCGATGGCCGCGCACGGTGCGCGCCGGCTGATCGGCATGGTCGAGAACGCCACCGCCG
>NZ_RZOM01001818.1:0-541 GCF_003999175.1 Mesorhizobium sp. M7A.F.Ca.ET.027.03.2.1
ATCTCGTTCAACGGCGCTACCGAGGCCGAGAGGCCGGGCGAGATCTGTGCGTCGCAAGTCGATCCGCTAGCGCTCGTGGCCGCCCTGAAGACCGGCGCGATCATCACCATCGCCGCCTGACAGCATTCGCGCCGCGGCCTATGTTGGGAGCGGCGCCCAAAACCAGAGTATTTGCCATGGAACGCTCGACCATCGTCAGAGTGCATGAAGGTTTGCACGCCCGTCCCGCGACGCGGTTCGTGAAGCTCGCCAAGGGTTTCGAATCCGACGTCGAACTGGTCAAGGACGGCAAGGCGGTCAGTGCCAAGAGTTCGGTCAAGCTGATGCTGCTGGCGGTCAAGGAGAACCAAGAAGTCACGGTGCGGGCGAATGGCGCCGATGCCATCGAGGCGCTCGAGGCGCTGATCGGCTATCTTGAGAATCCGCGGGCCGGCCTCGACGATGAAGCGGAAGCGCAGAGCCCGGCGAACGATGCCGGGCAGGAAGCGGAAGCGGCACCCGCGCGCGGATCCGTGCCGGCGGCACTTGACGGGGCAAACCG
>NZ_RZOM01001819.1:0-540 GCF_003999175.1 Mesorhizobium sp. M7A.F.Ca.ET.027.03.2.1
CAGCAGGAAGCGCTCGAATCCCGTTTCCGGATCCCGGAACACCTGCCTCTGGTCCTTCGTGACCAAGGCGAAGGCCCGACGCGAAGCAGGTTCGTCCCCGAGAAGAGCTGAAAACGATGCACCCAAAGCGTGAGCGATACGCTTCGCAACACCGATGGTTGGACTTTTCTCGCCTCTCTCGACCTTCGACAGCATTGCCCTGCTCACGCCGGACAGCTTCGAGAACTGCTCCAGCGTGAGGTTTGCCTGTTCGCGTATCGTGCGGACACGATCACCGAACACGCGGCTGACGGCGTCTTGTCCGGTGCTTCGGGGTGCTACGGGTGTTTTCATCTTCTAATTTTCCGCCCAAATCATTCGCGTCACTCTACGCATTGGCATCGCAGATGTCACATTTCGCTCTCGGTGACTGAATCCAGCCTTTGAACGCCGCCGCCCGCTTTAGTCAACGAACTGTGCCATCTTCTACTGAAGACGTGAATCTTCTATGAAAGATTTCTCTTCCATCGGTTAAATTTTCTGCTATAGAAGATATAGGTG
>NZ_RZOM01000181.1:0-7598 GCF_003999175.1 Mesorhizobium sp. M7A.F.Ca.ET.027.03.2.1
TCCCCCTCCAGACAGCGGATCAGGCTTCGCCAGTCTTGCTCGCTAGTGACGTCGAGATGCACGTATGACGCTTTTTCACCAATAGTCGCTGCAAGTTGTTCGCCCTGCTCGTCTAGGAGGTCGCCGATGACAACCCGCCCTCCCTCCGTTGCGATTTGGACGGCTTCCGCCGCACCTTGACCTCGAGCTCCACCAGTAATCAAAACCGTCTTGCCTTCGAAGCGTTTGTCCCGCGTCATGGTAGTCCTACAGCAACGAGCAGTTGACTCCGAATACTAACCAATGGGTATGCAGACGTAAGCAGCCAGGAGTGGCACTTAAATCGCCGGAGGTTCTGAAGTTTAGTCAGATAAGTAACGAACCGTGATTCTTTTCTACTGCCCGGTGTTGATGCGACAGATGACGATTCCGACTTCCGTCGCTGACCCTTCATCAACAAGGATTTCGGCAACCACGCCTGCGGTCTCCGCCTCTATCTCAATGTTAGTTTTTTCCGACTCCACTTCGGCTAGAATCTGACCCGGAACGACCGAGGTGCCGACCGAAACATACCACTTCGTAAGATCAACCTCGACCGTCGATGCACCCATCTTCGGGATACGAACTTCAAACATGAGCATAGCTCCTTACGGCTAAGATCGCGTCTTCCAGTTGCTGCGGCTTCGGCAGAACAGCAGCTTCGAGCGCAAGATTGAACGGCATAGGAACGTCAGCTCGCGTGACACGCTTGATCGGGGCCTTGAGAGATGAAAACGCCAGCTCCCCTATTATTGCGCTCAATTCGGCGGCGAACCCACAAGTACGGTTCGTGTCGTCGTAGATTACGACGCGGCCAGTTTTCTTGACGGACTTCAACAGCCCTTCCCTGTCAAGCGGCAAGAGAGACCGAGGATCCCACACTTCGACGCTGATGTTTTTCTCCTGGGCGAGGCGCTCAGCGACAGCTAGAGCCTCGGGCACTAAATGCCCGATAGCAATGACTGTGACATCGGATCCTTCACGCTTAACGTCACCGCAACCGAAAGGGACGGCATAGATTTCCTCCGGCACCGGACCCTTTTGCGGAAGCGACATGGCTGATGCTATGAAAACGACGGGGTCGTCTTCGCGGATCGCCTGGATCATGAGGCCCTTGGCGTCGTAGGCATTCGAAGGGCAAACAACCTTGAAGCCAGCGTGTAGGAGGTACGGATAGGGATTGTCTGAGTGCTGGCCCGCGTTTCCACCCCGCGATCCAGACACCATAAGCGTGTAAGTGATTGGAAGATTTGCTTGACCTCCTAACATCAATCGCATCTTCGCCGCTTGATTGACTAGCTGGTCGAATGCGACGTAAATCAGTGAGGGAACTTGAAACTGAACGATTGGGCGCAAACCGGCCAAAGCCGCCCCCGTAGCGAAGCCGGTGAACGCTGCCTCGGAAATGGGTGTGTCGAGTACGCGGAGATCGCCGAAAGCGCCATGGAGGCCTTTCGTCTCACCGCGAATTCCACCTCGAATGTCCTCCCCGATAATCATGACACTCTCATCTGCCCCCATGGCCTGATGGTAGGCTTCGTTCATGGCCTGAAGAAATCTCAGCTGTCTCACGGCTCTACTCCCCATGCCGGAGTGTTCGGATACGGCACGGCATACATGCAATCGAGAGCCTCGGCCGGGTTCGGCGGGGGGCTGCTCCTAGCGAACTCGACGCCCCGATCGATCTCAATGTTGACCTCGGCATCGATAGCTTCAATGTCTTCTTGAGCGCACAAGCCACTTTCCATCATACGCGCCGCCCAGATCTTGATAGGGTCCCGCAACTTCCAGCGATCGACTTCCTCTTGAGATCGATAGTTCATCTTCATGTGACGCTCGCCTGTATAATGCCCAAAGTAGCGATAGGTTTGACACTCAATGAACGTTGGGCCTTTGCCGGTCCGAGCGCGTTCCGTAGCAGTGAGAGCAGCGTGATAAACGGCCTCGACGTCCATGCCATCGACGCACACACCAGGCATTCCGTAGGATTGGGCGCGAACGTAAGGGTCTAGGATCGTGACTTCTTTGAGAGGCGTCGAGATCGCGTACTGATTGTTCTCGCAGACGAAAATGACAGGAAGATCCCAAATCGCCGCGAGGTTCATCGCCTCGTGGAGGACCCCTTGGTTGATTGCTCCGTCGCCGAAGAATGAAACAGCAACGCGGTTTTCGCGAGCAGCTTTGAATTTGTGAGCCGCACCACAGGCTATAGGGGCTCCAGCGCCGACGATACCATTCGCCCCAAATATTCCAATCCCGACGTCAGCAATGTGCATGGATCCGCCGCGACCCTTATTGTATCCGCCCGTTCGCGCGAGCAGCTCAGCAAACATTCTGCCAACGTCGCCGCCCTTCGCCAGTGTGTGGCCATGCCCTCGATGGGTACTTGTGACGATGTCTGAAGTCGTGAGTGCGCCGCAAATACCAACCGCAACCGCCTCTTGCCCGCTGTACTCGTGACATACGCCGGCGATCTCGTTGTCATCGACTAGGGTGACGACCCGGTTCTCAAACTGCCTGATACGCGCCATGTCGTAATACAAGCTTCTCGCGAATTGAGCAGGCATAATGTTAGACGTCGACGCCTCTATTTTGTGTTCCAAGTTGATCTACTCCGGTCAAACCCGTTGTCGATGTGGCTACTCGATACCTATCGCCGACCAAGATTGTCGCGGCACGCAAGCCCAGAATAACTCTTTTCGAATAAACCATATTCCGGGCGTCTCGTAGACTGAAAGGATGGCGTCGGGTATAGACCTGATTGATATCAAGCCTCACAATCTTCACCCGAGGTAATCGCTTCTCGCCGTGGACCGGTGGCCGCGCATGAAGTACGAGAACGCGGCCAGCGAACTCAACGTGACGCGTTAAGATCCGCACATGACAGAACCTGAAAGGCAACTGTAGCAGTGCCGCGAACCGGGTTCCTCCCTATGCAGCAGCGGCGTGAACTGACCGCCCAGTTCTGTCCACCCAACTTTTACTGCCCGGATCGGCTGACGCGCCGGCGGTTGGCTTCGCGATAGGCCTGCTTAAAAGGCTTCCAATTGAGAGGCCGTCTCTCTCAAAGGGAGCTGTAGAGAGGATTTAACGTTTTCCAGTGTGTAAGCAAATGCAGTGGGCCTATCGAAGCGCCAATCCTTGTTGGCATACCCTCCAGAGCCCTCTTTAGGTTGTCCGCGGTGATCACCGAGCCTGCGTAAAGCCAGTTGGCCAAGTCAAGCATGGCGTCATATGCATCAGTTCAGTCGCGGTGCCGCAGGCATCCTTGAAAATCCTGATGCGGTAGTCGCGCGAAATCGCGTCTCACACTGTCGTTTCCAAACAAACCTCGCTTAAGCTCCGAACATTATAAGATGGTCCGCATTCAATCGGCGCAGCAAAATCTCCAAATTCGTGTTGTAGAACGCGCTGGGACGCTGCTTTCGTACAAGGCTAGCTTCCGGTTTCAGGTCCACGATGAATCTCGGCAGCCTGCCCGACGCTATGTGATGGGCGTCCGCCGTTCAAAGCCTCGTGACGTAGCGCGTCTACTCCTCTTGGATCATACCAATTCTGTGTATAGACAATAGGCAGCCCCGCTGCACGGCATGCATCGGAGAGCTGTCTTGGCACTCCGCAGCAGCTCTTCTCGATTGTAGATCGACCATGCCCCATCCGCTTCGATGCAGTCATGTAAATCCACCGCAATGACTACAGTGCGCTTGAACTGATCGGGCAACGTCATGTCGAGAACCTTTCCCCTTGTTCATAATTTACCCAAGGACATCTTCAAACAGCCGCGAGTCGTGATAGAAACGCTCCGAGGTCGATCGTGCCGATGCATGGGCGCACCTTCAATTGTCCGTCCAAACGGCTATTTGCCAATGAGGGCACGGAATGCGCAAGCAACCACGCCGCAATCGCGATTTGAATGCCACTTCCTGGTCAGATGGTTCAATTCTCAGGCCTGTTCGAAGAACTCTACTGCAATCAGCCGCTCTTTATTCCAGACGCTAGTGCTTTGACAGGCGAAAGATTGCTGCCCGACATAGACCATCTTCATGACAAGCTTAAAGCCGCTCGTAGGAGCATTCAATTTTTGCGCTGACACGATGCCCGCAGCGAGGGATCGCGAAAGTCCATCCCATACGCGCCTGGAAAGGGGGAGCCTAACGACCGTACGCGGCCGGCCCGGGCAGCATTAGTCCGAACGGCACGAGAGGAATAGCGGAACGACGTCCACAGGTTCTGCAGTCCTAGAGCAGTTCGCATTTAGGTTGACTTATAGCCTGCGCTTTCCATGTAGTTGTTGCATTCGTTTGGGCTGACCTGGGGTGTGGGCGATGGCGTTGTGATCGTTTGGCGGCACGGTCGGATGCAGTGCTTGAGCTTAGCAAACAGCTTCTCGATTGGATTGAGATCTGGACTGTAGGGCGGCAGGAAGAAGAGCCGCGCCCCAGCAGCTCTGACGATATCGCGGACGGCTTGGCCTTTGTGGGAACCGAGATTGTCGAGAATGACGATGTCCCCCGGCTTCAGGGCTTTGATGAGCTCGGTTGCGACATAGGCACGGAGGGCCTGCGCATTGATAGGGCCGTCAATGACCCAAGGCGCCTCCAACCCGATCATGGCGTAGCGCGGCGATGAAGGTCATGGTCTTCCAATGGCCATATGGTGCGTGGGCCATCAGCCGCTTGCCGCGCACACCCCAGCCGCGCAATGGCGCCATGTTTGTCTTGACCCATGGTTCATCCAGGAAGACCAAGCGCGTAGGGTCAATGCGGGTCTGGTAGCGCATCCATTGCGCTCGCCGGCGCATCAGCTTGGGCTTGAACTGCTCGGCCGGCAGAATGGGTTTTTTAAAACTCTTGCCCTCGCGATGCAGGAAGTGACCGACGCTCGCAGGGTGGATGATGAGACCACGTTCAGCCAGTGCCGCCGTCAACTGATGAAGCGTCACGTTGGCATCTCGCTCGACCTAGCCCAGGACGAAAGCACGATGCTCCCATCGATCAGATAGGGCCGGTGACCGCCCATCTTGCCAGGTGCCGCACTGCCAAGGCGACGCTTGCGCGCCGCCCACTTGATCACGCTCGACACCGCCACCCTCAGAGCCGCAGCTACCTCACGGCTCGTCTCGCCCTCTTCAAGTCGGGCCAGTGCTCGCTCCCGAAGATCCATCGAATAAGCCTTCGTCAGTCCCGACCTCCAACGGTCAGAACATCAAATCTGATTTGCTCATCCTTGGGAATCCCGAATCAGATAAAACGCGAACTGCTCTAGTGGTGTGATGGGATCGCAAAAAGCTTTCGCCCGAGGGACTTGGACATAAAGTGGGTTTAAGACTAGCGAAACCTTTTGCGCATTCTCAAGGCTATTGCCCGCGCCTATCATCAGCAAGATACAAATCCGGCACGCCTTCTTAGACGGCGGGGCCACGAGTGTTTTAATGCGGGACGCCGGTCGTTCCGCTATCGCGGGCGAGGCTCTGAATGGACACTGACGTTCCCGCAAACCGACGCCGCGGAGGCCGGTCTTCGGTGGTTGCGGCACGGGAGGCTGAAAGAAGGCCGCGTGTCTCGACTATCAAGTACGGAATTCGACCTGTGGAGGCCGTCAACGCCGAACAGCTTGAGCGCATTCATCAGGCTTCGCTGGCGATCCTACGCGAGATCGGGATCGAATTCAGAGATGAGACAGCGATCAGGCAGTGGAAAGAGGCGGGGGCGGATGTCCGTGAACACCGCGTTCGCCTCGAGGCCGACATGGTCATGGATCTCATCTCCAAGGCCCCTTCCCGTTTTGAAATGACGTCTCGCGATCCGTCACAGCGTTTCGAGATCGCGCCAGATACAATGACTTTCGGCGTCATGCAGGGTGCGCCAAACATCCGCGATCTTCAGGGCGTGCGGCGCGCATCCACGATCGAGGATCTCCGGAACATGAACCGGCTGACCCAGATGCTGCCCGGTTTCCATATCGCGGGCGGGTTCACCTGCGAGCCGACCGACATCGCCGTGCCATGGCGCCATCTGCACATCAATCATTCGAGCCTGGTGGAAACCAACATGCCTTTCTTCGGTCTGACGACCGGAAAGCAACGTGCCGACGACTCGATCGCGATGGGCCAGATCGTGCATGGCAAGGCATTCATGGATCAGAACGCGGTGATGATCGGTCACGTGTCGGGCAACTCGCCGCTTGTCTGGGATTCGACCATGCTGGAAGGGCTTCGCGCCTTCGCCGACGCGAACCAGGTCGTGCTGCTGTCTCCATTCGTGCTCGGCGCCGCCAACACTCCCGCCGACATCCCCGCCACGATCGCCCAGTTGAATGCGGAGGCGCTCGCCGCGCTGGCCTATACTCAGCTTGCCGCGCCAGGCGCCAAGATGATCTACGGTCAATATTCCGTCTCGGTGTCGATGCGCAGCGGCGCCCCCATGTCCGGCATGCCGGAAGTTACTCTGATCAACGCCGTCATCGGACAACTGGCAAGGCGCTATAACGTGCCGTGGCGAACCACTGCGTCTCAATCCTCCGCCAAAACCTTCGATGCCCAGTCCGGTTATGAATCAGCCATCGCCTACATGTCCGGCGCCAGCGCCTGCTCCAACCTTATGATGCATGCCGGCGGCTGGGATGAAGCCGGTCTGGTGTGCTGCATGGCGAAGTTCATCGCCGATGCTGAACAGAACCTGCTCATCGAGAAATACGCGCGGGGCATATCATTCGAATATTTCGAGGATGCGCTCGAAGCCGTCCGCCGCATCGGACCCGGCGGCCACTATCTCGGAGATTCCTTCACGCTCAAGCGCTTCAAGGACGCGTTCATCGCGCCGGAGATCCTCGACTACCTAAGCTACGAGCAGTGGAAGGTCAAAGGTTCCAAGGACATGGCACAGCGCTGCAGGGAGAAGGCGACAGCAATCATCGCGAGCTACGAGCAGCCGCCGATGGACCCTGCCGTCCGCGAGGAACTCGATGCGTTTGTGGCGAAACGCCAGGAGGATATTTCCCCGAGCCTCGCCTAAGTCCAGCCAGGCGCCCATGAATAAATGGACCGGGAACAATAAAATTAGGGAGAAGAAACATGGCGTTTTTCAGAAGCAATGGGGATCGCGTTCCAGCTTCCATCGATAAGATGGCGAGCGAGGTCAAAGCAGGCACGATGGACCGGCGTGAGTTCCTTGCGCTTGCAAGTACATTCGGCGCCTCGGGTGCGATGGCCTATAGCCTGATCGGCGTGGCATTTCCCCAATCGGTGCGCGCCGCTGAACAGAAGAAGGGCGGAATTCTGCGCGTCTCAATGCCCGTCAAGGCGCAGAAAGACCCGCGTACCTATGACTGGGTGGAACTTGCCAACATCTCTCGTTGCTGGCTGGAGCCGCTCGTCCGTTACACACATGAGTTCACGTTCGAACCTGTTCTGCTGGAAAGCTGGGAGATCAATGAGGACGCGACGGAGTATGTCTTCCACGTCCGGAAGAGCGTCACCTGGAACAACGGCGATACATTCGACGCCGATGACGTAATCTTCAACATAACCCGGTGGTGCGAGAAGGGCGTCTCGGGCAACTCGATGGCCGCTCGTGTCGGGG
>NZ_RZOM01001820.1:0-539 GCF_003999175.1 Mesorhizobium sp. M7A.F.Ca.ET.027.03.2.1
GGTGTGAAATACGGCTTCGCGACGACGCCTGAGACCATGATGTTCGCCCGCAACATGCTGCCACGCGACGCCATCTGGACAGGCTTCGGCATCGGCCGCGCCGCTTACCCGATGTTGATGCAAGCTTACCTGCTCGGGGGCCATGTACGGATCGGCATGGAGGACACGATCCGCATGTCGAAGACCGAGCTTGTGAAGAGCAATGCTGAACTCGTCGAGAAAGCAAAATGGCTTCTGGAAAGGCTCGGCGCCACGATCGCCAGCCCTGCTTCAGCACGATCTCAACTTGCTTTGAAGTCTTAGCAGTCCTCAAATAAGGCTCAATGCCAGACTAAGGCTGTTTGCAGAGGGGAACTCGAGATTTGCTTTGTTCCCATGTGGATGCCCATTTGGTCGACGGGAAGGTGCGTCAATATCCGCTCTGCGGCGACCCGACGGATTTGAGCCGTTACACGTCTGCGGTGAAGTTCGAGCAGGCAGGCCGCGGCGGATGAAGCTGGATCCACAAGACAGTTTGCCCGGGATTCACGCTGCCGGTC
>NZ_RZOM01001821.1:0-536 GCF_003999175.1 Mesorhizobium sp. M7A.F.Ca.ET.027.03.2.1
GTGCTGACAGAAACCATCTTTTCCTGGCCGGGCATGGGCTCCTATGCCGTCGAGGCGGCGCGCGCGCTCGACTTCCCGGCGATCATCGGCGTCACCATCGTCGGCGGCCTCGCCTTCCTGGTCACCAACCTCATCACAGACATCCTCTACGTGGTGGCCAATCCGCGCGTGAGGTTGAGCTGATGTCGGCGGTCACAACCAAATCCCATTCCGCCGCTGTTCCCGAATGGCTGACCGCGCCATTGGTCATCGGCACGGTCGTCATCCTGTTCTGGCTGTTCATGACCGTCTTCGCCGCCTTAATCGTGCAGTTCGATCCGCTCGAAATGGTCGCGCGCCGCTTGCAGCCGCCGAGCTGGGCGCACTGGCTGGGCACCGATGCTCTCGGCCGCGATGTTCTCGCCCGCACCTTGCACGGGGCGGCGCATTCGCTGCCGATCGCGGTTCTGGTCGTCGTCTCGGCTGTGGTGATCGGCTCGCTGCTCGGTGCCATTTCCGGGTTCGTCGGCGGGCTGACCGGTGCGGCGATCATGCGG
>NZ_RZOM01001822.1:0-536 GCF_003999175.1 Mesorhizobium sp. M7A.F.Ca.ET.027.03.2.1
GTAGCGCGCCGTGTCCCAGCCTTGCGGCATGCGATCGAACATCTCGTCGGTCGCATAGGTGCCGGCTGCCGTCCATTCATTGCGCGGATCGGCGAGGATGCCGGCCTCGGCGGCGTGCACGCATCGCTCGGGAAATTCGTGGTGGCAACCGATATGGTCGAAATGCGTGTGGCTGGCGACGCAAATCAGCTTGCGCTCGCTCACCAGCGGCACGTGACGCCGGAGGCTGAAATGGCCGAGGCCGGTGTCGAAGAGGAGATCGCGATCGCGACCGCGCACATGCCACATATTGCAGCGGAAGAACGGTTTTATCCACGGCTCGTGGATCAAGGTCACGCCATCGCTCATGCGGATGGTGTCGTACCAGTCGGGTGCCTCGATGAGCGGAAGTGTTGCCATGTTCAATCCGTCAGAAAAGCTCAGTCCGTCAGCAGAATAATCTGGTCGGTATTGCAGGAAATCGCGACCGTGTCGTCCGGCTGGACGGCCGCCGTCGCGGGCAATTTGGCGATGAAGTGAAGCGAGGGGTCCTCGAT
>NZ_RZOM01001823.1:0-533 GCF_003999175.1 Mesorhizobium sp. M7A.F.Ca.ET.027.03.2.1
TCTTTGATGCGTGTTTGAAACAGTCGGACCAACTCTGAGGCGAGTTCCCCGGCCTCACCGGAAGTGGTTAGAATCTCGTGTTCCTCACAAAGCTGCGAGAATACAATCCTCAGCGTGCCCAGTTCCTCGGGGAAAATAGGTTGCTCGCCGCCGATGGGGAAATTCATATGAACGTCCTTTGAATAATGCTGATCTTGAGTGCTGAAGAATGGCTCCAAAGCCAGCAACGGTCATTATCATTTGCGTACAAGGAGGCGCTTGGTAAAAATCGTACAAATTTCTTTGGAGGCGCCGGCGTGTGTTCCGAGACGCCAGCGCACGCAAGGATGGGCCGGAAACTGCACTACCTTAAACGGCCTCTATCTCTACCGACTTAAGAATGCTGTTCGTCATGATTTTTGGCGATGGATGATCCCTTCGATGACTCTCGCCTCGGCATCGCATTCCGCCGCCCGGGCGGCCATGTGCCAAGCTGTGTCGTTCCCGATGCGGAACAGGCTCCTTGCAGTCTCATCCAAGTGCAAGGATAACTC
>NZ_RZOM01001824.1:0-532 GCF_003999175.1 Mesorhizobium sp. M7A.F.Ca.ET.027.03.2.1
CCCGACTCCTGCCGGCTGACCATCGACCGTCGTTTCCTGCTGGAGGAAGATCTCGACACCGTCAAAGGCGAAGTGACCGGTATTCTCGACCGGCTAAAGCGCGAGCGGACAAAATTCGACTACGAAATCCGCGACCTGATGGAAGTGCTGCCGCTGATGACCGAGCGCGACGCCCCGGTGGTCAAAGCGGTTGCGCAAGGCATCATGGCGATCTTCGACCGCGAACCCGACTACGTCATCTCGCCCGGCACCTACGACCAGAAGCACATTGCGCGCATCGGCCATATCTATGATTGCATCGCCTATGGGCCGGGCATTCTCGACCTCGCCCACCGGCCGGACGAATGGGTCGGGATATCGGACATGGTAGAATCGGCCAAGGTGATGGCGATAGGGCTCAACGTGCTGCTGCGCGGCACAGCCGCGGGGTAAGGCGCACCGCGACAAGCTTCGACCTGCCGATGCGGTGGCCAGGACAAAACATTCCCGGCCACCGCATCGGCAGGTCGAAGCTTGTCGCGGTGCGCCTTAC
>NZ_RZOM01001825.1:0-532 GCF_003999175.1 Mesorhizobium sp. M7A.F.Ca.ET.027.03.2.1
GGGCGAGGCTTTGCTCGGCTTCGGCGGTCAGAGGGCACAAGGCTGGCGCCGCGCCGAAGCCTTCCTCAATTTGTCCGAAACCGGTGACCTGCGCGAAGCGGCGAGCAACCTGTTCGCCTATATGCAGGAACTCGACCGCAGCGGCGCGCGGACCATCGCCGTCGAACCTATTCCCTTCGACGGGCTCGGTGAAGCCATCAACGATCGGCTGTCGCGTGCCGCCGCCCCTCGTGACATCACGCAGCCCACACCATAGTTTTCCCCCATGACCGAAATTATAGAGACACTCGATTCCGCTCTCATCGATCGCTTCGCGGCGATCGTTGGCGACAAATATGCGCTCCGCAACGAGCGCGATATCGCGCCTTACCTCATTGAGCGGCGCGGGCTCTGGCACGGCGCGACATCGCTGGTGCTGCGGCCGGGCAGCGTCGACGAAGTCAGCCGGATCATGCGGCTGGCGACGGAGACGGGAACGCCGATCGTGCCGCAAAGCGGCAACACCGGGCTGGTCGGCGCGCAGGTGCCGGAC
>NZ_RZOM01001826.1:0-531 GCF_003999175.1 Mesorhizobium sp. M7A.F.Ca.ET.027.03.2.1
GTCCGCGAACAACTGGTCAAGTTGGTTGGGCGCCAAAATTCCCTCTTCTTCGATGACCTGGCGCAGCTCCCGGTTCTCGGCCAAAGCCTTCTTCGACAGATCAGCCGCTTTGCCATATCCGACGAGTTTTGCCAAAGGCGTAGTGAGAACAAGAGATTGGTCAAGCAGGGTCTTGCAACGATCCACGTCGACTTCGATACCGTCGATGCAGCGCTGCTTGAAAATCTCCATCCCTCTCGTCAACATTCGCATTGATTGAAGAATGTTGAGGACGATGACAGGCTCCATCGCATTCAACTGCAGTTGGCCCGCGCTCGCCGCAAGGGTCACCGTGAGATCGTTTCCGATAACCTGGAAGCCGATCTGGTTCATCATCTCGGGAATGACGGGATTGACCTTGCCAGGCATGATGGACGAGCCGGCTTGCACCGGCGGCAGGCGGATCTCTCCCAGCCCCCCGCGTGGCCCACTGCTCAACAGACGCAGATCGTTGCATATCTTCGTGAGCTTGACTGCAATGCGCTTCAGGAC
>NZ_RZOM01001827.1:0-530 GCF_003999175.1 Mesorhizobium sp. M7A.F.Ca.ET.027.03.2.1
CTACGAGACCGTCGGCAAGCTGCTGCTCGGCCGCGATCCGCACCAGCACGTGTTGGACCGGCCGCTGGCGCTGGATTGGCTGGATGGATTGGTCGCCCGCCCGGCGCTGGCCGAATATAGTGAAATGAAGGGGCTGGCGGGCGCGGTCTTCGGCGTGCCGGCGACGCCGGCAATCCGCTTCTCCTCATCTCCCGATGAACTCTATTGGTGCTTTCGCCGGCTGCAGGCCAGGGAGGCCTGGGCGGTGCATGGCGAATGGATCACCAGCGGCGAGCGCGGCCTCGGCCCCGGTGTCGAGGAGCGTTTCGGCTTTGGCCGTGCCGTCGATGACAGGACAGCCCAGGCCGAGAAGGTGCGACGTCTGACCTTTCGCGGCGAACTGAACGCCCTGCTCGGCAGGAACGGCTTCCTTGTCCTGCCGACCGTGCCTGGTCCGGCGCCTTACGTGGACAGCACGCCGGAGCAGTTCCAGGCCTATCGCGAACGGGCGCTCCAACTTCTGTGCCTGGCCGGCCTGTCCGGTTTTCCAC
>NZ_RZOM01001828.1:0-529 GCF_003999175.1 Mesorhizobium sp. M7A.F.Ca.ET.027.03.2.1
GTTCTCGACCGCGTCGGGCTCGGCGGCTGCGTCGACGACGATGCAGCGCTCCGGCTCGGCCTTGGCGATCGCCAGAAACGCCTCGCGGCGGGCCTGATGGATCGCCAGCGTCTCCTTTTCGAAGCGGTCGGCGACTGCCTCGGTGCCGCGCCGCAGCGTTGCGCGCCTCAGGCCTTCCGCCGGATCGATGTCGAAGATCAGCGTCATGTCCGGCATCATGCCGTTGATGGCGACCTGCTCCAGCGCATCCATGAACGCCGGATCGATGCCGCCGGTGACGCCCTGGTAGACGCGCGAGGAATCGAGGAAGCGGTCGCAAAGCACGATGTAGCCACGCTCGACCGCCGGCCGGATGAGCTGCTCGACATGATCGGACCGCGCGGCGGCGAAAAGCAGCGCTTCCATCTTCGGTCCGAACGGTTCGGCCGCGCCCGAAAGCAGCACATGCCTGACGGCTTCGGCGCCCGGCGAGCCGCCAGGTTCGCGGGTAAGCAGCACATCGTATTTCTTGGCGCGCATCTTCCTGGCC
>NZ_RZOM01001829.1:0-529 GCF_003999175.1 Mesorhizobium sp. M7A.F.Ca.ET.027.03.2.1
CATCCGCACGGTCGAGGAGCAGATGGGCCGCAAGCTGTTCCACCGCGTCAACCGGCGCGTCGTCCTCACCGAGGCCGGCGTCGAGATGCTGCCCAGGCTGACCATGGCCTTCCAGGAGATCGGCAGCGTCGCGCGCCAGCTGGGCGGCGATGCGTTCCGCCCGCGCCTTGTGGTGTCGGTGCCGCCATCCATGGCCATGGGTTGGCTTTCGCAGCGTCTCGCTGGTTTTGCCTCAAGCCATGGCGCCGTCGATGTATCGCTCAGAGGCGACGACGACCCGGTGCCGTTCGACCGTGAACTGATCGACATCAGGCTCTCCTATGGGCCGCATTATCGCGAGCACCCGACGGAGGACATCGTCCAGGACGCAGTCTATCCCGTGTGTGCGCCCGGGCTGGCGGACACGATCAAACCCGAAGGCCTGGCCAGCCTGCCGCTTATCCACACGGGCTGGGGACCTACTGGTGCGTCCTTTCCGTCCTGGCACAACTGGTTCGAGGCGGCCGGCATCGAGCCCGGCCGGGCAGCG
>NZ_RZOM01000182.1:0-7586 GCF_003999175.1 Mesorhizobium sp. M7A.F.Ca.ET.027.03.2.1
GTACTTCCACTATGCGACGATGAACGCCGGCAAGACGACGATGCTCTTGCAGGCCTCTTACAATTATCGCGAGCGCGGCATGGGCACGATGCTGTTCGTCGCCGGCCACTACCGCAAGGGCGACACCGGCCTGATCTCGTCGCGCATCGGCCTGGAGACGGAAGCCGAGATGTTCCGCGATGGCGACGATCTGTTCGCCCGCGTCACCGAGCATCACGCGCATACGTCAGTGCATTGCGTCTTCGTCGACGAGGCGCAGTTCCTCGAGGAGGAGCAGGTCTGGCAGCTCGCCCGCATCGCCGACCGGTTGAACATCCCGGTCATGTGCTACGGCCTGCGTACCGATTTCCAGGGCAAGCTGTTTTCCGGCTCGCGCGCGCTGCTGGCCATCGCCGACGATTTGCGCGAAGTGCGCACCATCTGCCGATGCGGCCGCAAGGCGACGATGGTCGTGCGCCTCGGCCCCGATGGCAAGGTGGCGCGCCAGGGCGAGCAGGTGGCAATCGGCAAGGATGTCTATGTCTCGCTCTGCCGCCGCCACTGGGAGGAAGAGATGGGCCGCGCCACGCCAGACGATTTCATCGGCTTTATCAAAGGCTGACTCTGTCTCTTGGTTAATGGAGCAATTCCAGGGGAAGCGCTATGTGCTTTCCCGGGAATTGCTTCGGGCTCACACGGTCGAGACACGCCGTCTTGGAAACCGCCAGCCAAGCCGCACACCAAGCGTTGCCAGCGCAATCAGTGCCATGCCGGCTGCCTGCGCCGGTCCGAGCGGATGCCCATAGATAGCCCAGTCGACGATGATGGCGACGACCGGATAGATGAAGGTGATGACGCCGATCACCGGTGTCGTCAGGCGTGGGAAGGCCGAATTCATCAACACATAGGCGATGCCAGTGTGCAGCACGCCGATGCCGAGCAGCCAGCCCCATGACGCAGGCGCAATATGTTGGCCGATGCCGGCGAACGGGGCGAGCATGACGACCCCCACCAGTGTTTGGCAGAGTACCGTGATTTCGGCGCGCTGCTGGCCCAGGCCTTTGGCTAGGATCGTTGTAACGGCATAGAGCAGTGCGCCGCCCAGCGTCAGCGCAATGCCCGGCACCCAGTTGGCATCGGCATGACCGTGCGCGAAAACGAGGCCGCTGGCCAGCACGACGCCGAGAAACGCACCGAGCATCCACAGCAGTTGGTCGGGCGAGATGCGTTCCCTTAGGAAGACCACGCCGATCAGGACCACGAAAAACGGCTGGATATGGTAGATAATCGTCGTCGTGGCGATCGACGTCATGGCGAAGCCTGCGAAGAAGGCCGTCCAGCTCAGCACCATGCACACGCCGGCAAGTGCTGCAAGGGCAAGCCGGGACGGCAACAGCGTCCGATCCGGCAGGTAGCCGCGCAACAGGCACCATACGAGAAGGAAGATCGCGCCGAACACGCATCGCCAGAAGACGACGGCAACGGGATGCAGCCCCGATTCCGTGGCGAAGGCGCCGACCGTGCCTGCGATCACCATTGCCAGAGCAAGGTTCGCGGCCGGGAAGCGGGCTGTCGAGGCGTCCGTCATGTGGTGGTTACCAGCGATCCCAACCATCTGCTCACTAGCGCCACCTTCAAACAAGCGAATAGATTTGGAATAACCTATTCGATATGCTGATAGCACCATGGCCACGCCACTCGATCTCAATCTGCTGAAAACCTTTGTCGCCGTCGTCGAGAGCGGCAGCCTTTCCAATGCAGCACCTCGGGTCGGCCGCAGCCAGTCGGCGGTCAGCATGCAGATGCAGCGGCTGGAGGAGATGGTCGGCAACCAGCTTCTGGTGCGTGGTCCCAGAACCGTCACTCCCAACGCGATCGGCGAGGATTTCCTGATCTATGCGCGCCGGTTGCTGAAACTGTCGGATGAAGCCTGGGCAAGCGTCACCCGGCCCAAGGAAACAGGCAGCGTCCGCTTGGGGGTGCCCGACGATTATGCCGCCTTCCTCCTGCCGCCCGTGCTCTCACGCTTCGCGGCGGAGCATCCCCTGGTGACGGTGGAGTTGATCTGCGAACAGTCGACCGCGCTGGTGAAGACGCTGGCGGAGGGGCGGCTGGATCTGGCGATCATCACCCGCTTGCCGGAGCAGCCGCTTGAGGTGATCCGGCTGGAACGCTTCGTCTGGGTCGCCTCGCCCAACCATGTCGCCTGGGAGGCCGACCCGCTTCCGGTCGCTTTGTTCGAACCGGGCTGCGCCGCCAGGATGAATGTCCTGCAGGCGCTTGGCGATGCCGACCGCTCCTATCGCTGTACCTATTCAAGCGCCTCTCTGCTTGGCCTGATCGCCGTCGTCCAGGCCGGGCTCGCGGTGGCTGGCCTTGCGATGCGCAGCGTACCGCCATCGCTGCGCATCGTCGGCGGCAATGAAGGGCTGCCGGTGCTGCCGGACCTCGAAATCGGCATCCTGCGCAACCCGCTGTCGACGACCCAGGCGGTCGAGCGGCTGAATGATTTCCTGCGCCGCGATCTGGCACAACAGGCCTGACTCGCGGGCCTGTCTTCCGCAATCCCGCCGCGATGCAGCGTTTGTTAAAGGCTCGGTACTATAAGGCCGCCAGCCAGAACTCTCCGGGGGCAGCATGTTAAGAGCCGCTTCGTCCGCCAGCATCCTTCTCCTCGCCAGCTCGCTTGTGGCCCATGCCGGCGGCGACCCGGCCCTGGGCAAGAAGGCCTTCAGCCGGTGCATGGCCTGCCATGAAGCAGCCACCGACCGCGACAAGGTCGGTCCGCATCTGTTGGGCGTCGTTGGCCGCACCGCCGGTAGCGCCGAGAGTTATCTTGGCCGCTATTCCGAGGCGATGAAGAGTGCCGGCGCCGCCGGCCTGGTCTGGGATGAAGCCAATCTCGCCGAGTATCTCAGGGCACCCAAGCTGAAAGTGCCCGGCAACAAGATGGCGTTTGCCGGCCTGACCAAGGACGACGACATCGCCAATGTCATCGCCTATCTGAAGGCCGATCCCAAGCCCTGATCCGCTGTTCGCCAGCTCTGTAAAACCGGCTTTCTCCTCGCATATCGCGGCCGCGATTGCTTCGGTGGTTTGCCCAATACAAAGGCATCCGTGCGCCTTCGCCTTGCCGCATGAAAGTTCAATGACAGCTGAACTATGGCTGGTCGGCAAGCTAATCACGCTAAGCCCACGCCTTCACTGGCTTTCAAGACCCTGACGAATTTTTTTGTTTTCACGCCGCCCTTATCTTCACGTCTTTCAATCCCCTGATGCCCCACATATATTCGCCGCTGTTCGCGACCAGCGACGTCATGCCGAAGCGGGAGGCCCCAATGGCGACATTGCAGAATTTCGACGCCGAAATTGCCAAGACCAAGCAGGTCGTGCAGGACATGCGCTCCAAGATCGAGCAATCCGGCACCATGCTTGATACGCTTGCCACATCAGACAAGAAGATCGGCGACGCCAATTTCGACCTCGAGAACGCCCGCATCGAGGATGTGCTGAAGCAGCAGAAGGTGATGGAAGGCAACATTGCCGACCTGATCATCGGGCTGGAGGACGCCACCAACGTCTTCGGCGCCGAGTTCGAGAGCATGAAGAACTACACCGGCTGGGAAAAATTCATCGGCATCTTCTCCAGCCAGAGCAAGCAGCGCATGCGCACCGACCGCGTCCGCAACATGTCGCTGGCCGGCAATCTGCAGGAACTGCTGGTCAAATCCGACACCATCGTCGGCATATTGAAGGCGCAGAAAGAGGTCCTCGACCAACGCTACAAGACCTCGGAAACCAGCCTGTCGCAGGTGATCGAGCGCCGCAAGACCACCATGACCAACCTAGAAGCCGTGCAGAAGCGCATCGAGGAGCTCAACCCGATGCTGCTCGACATCGAAAACAAGATCGCCGCTTCGACCAGCCAGAAGGACCGCACGCAGCTCGAAGGCGAACGCTCCAAGCTGGCGACGGAATACAACGAAAAGCAGGCCAAGGAGCAGGAGCTGCTGGCCGAGAGCCAGACGCTCGAGCGCTACACCTCGATGTTCCAGACCTTCGTCGATTCGCTCAACAACCAGATCGCCGCGCAATCGACGCTGATCAACAAGCTGACCATCGATACCGAGCAGCGCATCGTGCTCTACAAGGCGCTGGAAGATTCGCTGAAGACCGCCGCCCAGCAGGACGTCGCCCACAAGATCAACACGCTGGGCAGCCAGGTCGACAACACCGCCGAGGAAACCATGGCCGGTATCGGTGCTGCTTCGCAAAAGCACATCGGTGACCTGCTTGAGATGCACGAGAAGAACATGGTCGCCACCGCCGATATCCAGCGCCGCAAGAAGCTGGCCGACGATGCCTTCGCCCGCCGCTTCGACGAGGTGCTGAAGAAGCACAATTCGGCTAACTACGTGCAGTCTTAAGGGTGACAGCACTGCCCGCGAGCGACCAGGCATGACCCCCGAAAACGAAGCGGCGGCACGGTATTTTTCCGCCATCACGGCCGCGCTCAGCGGCCTTGAAGTGTTCATGCGCGACGATCGCTCGCCGCTCTACCGGCACGGCATCGTCGCCAAGATCGTCGCCGAACACATCGCCAGGCTCGACAAGTCGTTTTCCTGCTGGCGCAACCGGCTCGGCTTCATGGACACATTCCGCATTTCGCGCGCCGAAAGCGGATTTCCGGTGTTCCAGAACCTGCTCGAACTGGAAAACGACCGACGCCAGGCCGACGCGCGGCTTGCCAACATTCCGCTCGCCGGCGAGTTGCGCGAGGAAATGGCCGACTTCATCCTGCGCCACAAGGAATTCCCCGCGGCGCTGCAGAAGTCGATAGCCGAGCGGCTTTATCTCGAGGACGTGAAAAACGAGAACACGTTTGGCCCGTTCACCCTGGCGCAAACGGCCAAGGTCTCGGTCAATCCGAAGACGGGGCGGCCCTATTATCTCGTCCACTGGGCGACGTTCGACGGCAGCGCCAACCTGCCTCTGGTCTACATGGTGACGGTGGAGGATTCGTCCGAAACGATGATCCGCCAGCTCGTCGACAGAAACGGCAAGCTGAACGAGACAATCGACATTCCTCTGCCGGTCGATGGCCTGCTCAATCCCGAGCTTGCCCACCGTTTCGACGATTTCACCGAGAAGAACTCCGCCTACACGCTGTCGCCGGCGACCATCGCGGTCAATCTCGACAAGGATTTCGAGCCGCTGCATCCCAAGCAGCTGCGCCGCGTCGTGCTCGGCCCGTTCTATTCGGCTGGCATCACCGACAACAATTCGACGGTGACCGAAGTCCTGGCCAAGGTGCGCAAGCCCGAAAATGCCTGGCTGCTGACCTGGACCATCCAGGAAGTCTATTCCAAGGCCGAGAAACCCGGCCGCAAGGGGCTGTTTTCCAGCGAGAAGACGACGCAGGAATTCTTCATCAACACCGACGATCTGGAAGCCGCGCGCCAGGGCGTGTCGAGCTACGAAAACCATGCGCTGATCCCGCACGAGGCCTATCAGGCGCTCTACGCCGCCGGCGAGGCACAGAAGATCTTTGCCGGCTACAAGGTTCACATCCTGTCCAACGGACAGGTCATCTCAGACGTCTGACCGTCACACCACGGAGCACCCTTCATGGATACCGGCCTGACTACCATCCCGGAAGCCGCCATCGAGAAGCACCGCGCCACCGCGCAGAGCTTCATCACCCGTGTCGTCGTGCTGGAGGACCCGTCTAGCTCCTCCGGCACAGCACTTGCCGGCACCAATCGCCGCTTCGTTTCGACCGTCTCGGTCGGTTCGGTGCGCCGCACGCGCGAGGTCGAGCTGGCCAAGACCGTCGGCGCCGTTCATCCCGACGACCAGCTGCTGACCATCCCGCAGCACACGCTCCTGTTTCGCGCCCGGCGCGGCACGGCGATCGCGCTGGCAATATCGGACGTCTTTGCCGAGGGCTCGGACCTTGAAAGTCTGCAGGCCAAGAACACCCGCGCGCCGCTCGAGGGCGACGAGGCGTCCACCTTCAAGAAGCTTCTGTCGGCCTCGGCTTACATTTCGGCCTTCAGCCTCGCCTCCTACCTATTCCAGCTGATCGACAGCGACGGCGAGGCGCCCAACGACAGTCCCGAACCGGACTTCCTGTTCGATACGCCGCAGGATGCGGTGAAGTCGATCCTGGCAGGCCTCGACAAGGCGATCTCGGGATCGTCCGACGACGCCGACCTGATGACAAGGGCGCGCGCCTTCGCCCGCGTCGCCATCGACGGGCTTCTGGCCCGCAAGGGCCGCTTCGACGGCATCGGCCCGTTCGAGAACGCGCATATCCGTATCGATGCCGACGATTTCACCCTCGATGGTTTCGACGTCGCGCCGGGCAAGCGTTCAAAACCGCTGGTGATGACATTCAAGAAGCCGGAAGAGGTCGTCGGCAACCACATCGCCAAATACCAGTCGGTCAAGCTCGCCAAGATGCTGATGGCCTACGACTTCGAGCGCGAACTCAATCCGTTCGTCGAACTCGGCGGCTTCCTGTTCACCTTCATTGGCGACGGCGCCCCCGGCACCGGCAAGACGACGCTGATCCAGATGATCGCCGGCCTCGTCAACGGCTATTGCCAGGTCGCCGGCTATCCCTTCGCCTACGAGAATTTCGGCGTCGACCAGATCTCGTCCTATCAGGGCAAATCAGGCCAGAACTGCCGCCAGTTCATCAACAATGTGCTGAACCCGCGCGTCATCGGATTCGGGACCATCGACGACATCGACCAGGTGGCGGCGCGCCGCTCAGACGACCGCGCCTCGGCCGGCCAGCAGGAAATCACCGGCGTCTTGATGGATGCCTTCGCCGGTGCCGCGACCGTGGTGCGCGGCAACTGCTCGTTCGGCATGTTCTCCAACTATCCCGAAAATGTCGACGACGCGCTGCGCCAGCGCGCCGGCGCCCGCTGGCTGGTCGACGGGCCGCAGAGCCGCAACGACTACATCGACATTTTTGTCCTGCTGGCGGGAAAAAACCACAAGATCCCGCTCGGCGACCACGATCTCTACGCCGCGCAGGAAATCCAGCGCGCCGTGACCGAAGCCTATGAGGAGCACGATAGGCCGCAAGAAGACGGGCTGATGAAGGTCTACGAGCGCTACATGAAGGAGAACGGCGCACCGAAATCGATGGCCGACATCGGCACCTATCTGCACCTGATCAAGGATGCCGAGCCCCGCTTCACCGGCCGCGCCATCAAGAACGTCACCGACGCTATCAAGATGCGCGCCATGGACATCGAGCTTCCCGACGACTGGTTCGAGAAGCCGGAGGTCTTCATGCACAAGGGCTACGACGAGAAGAAAGCGATGATCGAGGAACTGCGCGGGCCGTTCTCGATGGACATGGTCATGCAGGAGATCAACCGCTATGCCGACTCGGAGTTCCGCTATTCCGACAAGTCCGACGACTCCGCCGTGCAAAAACTGCTGCGCGACGCCCGCCTGCGCGAGCGAGCCGCGCGCGAGATGGAGGAGATGAAGAAAAAGGGGCTATGGAATGCGTGAGCCTGGCACCTCTTCCTTCTCCCCGTTCACGGGGAGAAGGTGCCCGAAGGGCGGATGAGGGGCAGCGC
>NZ_RZOM01001830.1:0-529 GCF_003999175.1 Mesorhizobium sp. M7A.F.Ca.ET.027.03.2.1
TGCCCAATTACTGGGTGGCGTGCGGCGTCATGGCCGGTTTCCTGCAAGGCGGCGGCGTCGGCAAGTCGCTGGCCGAATGGATGATCCATGGCGAGCCGGAAGCCGATGTCTACGGCATGGACATCGCCCGCTATGGCGACTTCGCCTCCAACCGCGAATACATCAGGCAGACCACCGGGCAGTTCTATTCGCGCCGCTTCGTCATGAGCTATCCCAACGAGCAGCTGCCGGCGGGACGGCCCTTGAAAACGGCCGGCGCGCATGACGCGATGGATGCCGCCGGCGCGCGCTGGGGCAATTCATGGGGCATGGAAGTGCCGCTCTATTTCGCGCCGCAAGGTTTCGTCGAGACACCGACGCTGAAGCGCTCCAACGCCTTCGACATTGTCGCACAGGAATGCCGCAAAGTGCGCGAAGGTGTCGGCCTGCTCGATATATCGGCCTTCTCGCGCTACGAGATCACCGGCCCGCAGGCCGAGGCTTGGCTCGACCGGCTGCTCGCCTGCGCGCTGCCCAAGCCGGTACGCGC
>NZ_RZOM01001831.1:0-528 GCF_003999175.1 Mesorhizobium sp. M7A.F.Ca.ET.027.03.2.1
CTGTGGGGCGGCAACACGGTGGCGCGGCTGGCGCGCGCGCCTTCGGGGCCGAAGAACGCAGGACGGATAGCCGATATAGACGGCTTCGCGCTGCCTCTGAAGCCGCTGGACAATGCGCCGGCCTTCGACGCGTCGCTGCCCTGGTCGGCAAAAGGCGGCGACATCAACGATGCCAGCGGCCTGTCGATGACGCCGGTTTACGGCGTCGTCGAGATCAGCGAGGACGAGCACATCGGCAATGCGCTGGCCTTCGCGCGTGCCAATGGCCTGAAAGTCTCACTGGCCGCCATCCGCCATTCGATGGGCGGGCATGCCTTTGACGACAACGCGCTGGTGCTCGACCTCAGAAAGTTCAACAAAGTCACCGTCGATGCGGCGGCCAAGACCATGACCTTGCAGCCGGGCGCGCGCTGGCACGACATCCAGAACCTTCTGCATCCGCGCTTAGCGGTGAAGGCGATGCAGTCGACCGACATCTTCTCGGTCGGCGGCTCACTGTCGGTCAATGCGCACGGAATGGACCACCAG
>NZ_RZOM01001832.1:0-528 GCF_003999175.1 Mesorhizobium sp. M7A.F.Ca.ET.027.03.2.1
ACGCTGTGGCCGGGCGCGATCTACCACCACGTCACGGAATACAGATTCCGGCTACCTTAGCCTTCGAACGCCGCCCGCAGCGTCTCGAACGGCGCCAGGGCGCCACGTACCTGCACCACGGCGGCGGCGACACGATGGGCACGGCGTGCGGCTTCCAGCGGGTCGTGACCGGCAAGTCGAGCCGCAAGATAGCCGCCGTTGAAGGAATCGCCGGCGCCCGTCGTATCAGCGGGAGCCGCGACATGGATCGCCGGCACGTCGCGCAGCGTTCCTCCTTTGGCGATCAGCGCCGGCGCTTCGCCATTCTTGACGACGACCTCGCCAACCAATTTCCCGATCCGTTTAGCGGTCGCTTGCGGCGTTGCATCCTCAAACAGAATCTGCTCGTCGGGAAAGGTTGGTAATGCGATATCAGTGACAGCAAGGGCTTCGACGATCGCTGCCTGCGCCTCCTCGCGCTCACGCCAGAGCCGCGGCCGGTAGTTGGGGTCGAAGGCGATAAGGGAACCAGCCGAACGCGCCTTGGCG
>NZ_RZOM01001833.1:0-527 GCF_003999175.1 Mesorhizobium sp. M7A.F.Ca.ET.027.03.2.1
TCTCAAGGCGATGGCGCCACGTACCGCTGCGGAATTGGCGCATGGCTGATCGCACTGCTCTCGATTTTGGTGGTCTTGCCGTTCGCGAACTCGTCATCGCGCCCGGCGCCAGCCCGATCACGCAGGCCATCGCTCCGGGTGAGATCGTCGGGCTTGCCGGTCTCGATGGTCATGGCCAGGAGCTGTTCCTCAAGATGCTTGCCGGCCTGGAACCGTCCCATGGCGGCTCGATCGAACTCGGTTCATCAGATGCCTCCCGAAAGATTACCGGGTTTCGCAAGGCTGTCGCCAGCGGCATCGCCTATTTGCCGCGCGACCGACGCGCCAACGGCATTTTCCCGACACAGTCGGTGCTCGACAATTTCGCCGTCTCGACCTTGTCGCGCGACACGCGGCTCGGGCTAATCAGCCCGTCGGCACGCAAGGCGCGCTACGACCTCTATCGCGAAAAACTCTCGATAGTGGCGCCCCGGCCCGATGCGCCGATCACCACTCTTTCGGGCGGCAACCAGCAGAAGGTGCTGTTG
>NZ_RZOM01001834.1:0-526 GCF_003999175.1 Mesorhizobium sp. M7A.F.Ca.ET.027.03.2.1
GGCCTGTCGCTGACCACCGATGAAGGCGGCGTGCGCGACGAGCTACCGCCGATCACGACCTGGCTCAACCGGCTGCTGGCGCTGCGCATCGAAACCCAGAACCTGCTGTTCGAAGTGTTCGAGCAACTGATGACGGCAAAAGTCGAGGGCGCCATCGCCGCCGGCAACTACGACAAGGGCCTGGAGACGATCACGGCCGAAAGCATAGTCGTCACCGATCGCCGCACCGTCTACTCGCATCCGGTTTCGGGCGCGCAGTCGCATGTGCTGACCGTCGCGCGCAAGGACCGTATCCGGCCGCTCGGCCTGATCGACGCGCTAGCCATTGTCCGGGCGGAGCCGCAATCGGTTCTGTTGGTGAACACGCGGTCGAACCGCGCGGCGATCCGGCTGCCGACGGCGAGCCTGATGCTCGACGACGGCACGATAGAGCACCGCGTACGCCTGCTGCGGCCGACGGACGAACTGCGCTTCGGTCTCGACGCCCTGGCCGAGACCCATTGGGAGCCGGCTGACCGGAGGCAGT
>NZ_RZOM01001835.1:0-525 GCF_003999175.1 Mesorhizobium sp. M7A.F.Ca.ET.027.03.2.1
GCTCAGGGTGTTCTTCGGCGACGGCGGCCTGCCGATGATACGCCAGGAATACGCCAACCGACTCGCCACATGGGACAAGTGGGACCACGTTTCCGTTATGGCGCAAGGCGCCAAGAAGAACCGCAAAGCTAACGCCTAGTGAGCTTGGCTACGCCGCCACGGCGGCGTAGCTCCTGCCCTCTGGTTGCCGCACAGCTATGCCGAATAGATCCACTGCTCCGGCACGCGCACCAAGATTTCTTCGCGGACCCTGACCGTTCCGGGCTTCTCGACCCAGGCGACGACGCCGCGCAGCCGTTTCGCGACTTTTGGGAACAACAGCGCGCCGGCTTCGACGTCGGCCATTCCGGCGTTTTCGGCGAGCGACCGGCCGGCGATGCGGCAAGGTCCGTTCTGTGCGTCAATCTTGATGGTGACGCCGCCCTTGAAGAACAGCAGCGTGCCGGCCGGCAGCATCGAGAGGTTCGGCACCCCTTCGATCACAAGATTGGCGCCGATCCACTCCGGCCTGATCTCGGCCAGGCC
>NZ_RZOM01001836.1:0-524 GCF_003999175.1 Mesorhizobium sp. M7A.F.Ca.ET.027.03.2.1
GCCATCCAGCGCATCGCGGCAACTGCGCAACGCCGCCCGGTAGCGCCGTCCCTGGCCAGACGGCCAGTCGCCGAGGCATTCCAGCCCTTCCCAGGCGCTGCGGATGATGCGCTCGCGCTCAGGCGCGAATTTCAGCCTGATGGGGCGGGGAAACATCTTGTCGTTCAACGGTCGTCTCCATGATTGCCGCAAGTCGCCGGACGATATGCGTGAGAGGCGATCGGTAACGTCGGCGGCAGGGCAGGGTTCCCTTCCCAGGAGATCAAATCTCAGCGTCGATGTCCGACAGTGATCTCGGCGTCGGCGCTTCGGCGCTGTGCTGCGCTGGGCGGTCATGCTCGAACTGTTCGGTGCCGGGCAGAGCGTGCAGCCAGGTCTCGCGCCTGGAGGTCCACAATTCATATTCGGGCACGAGATCGGTCGGCGCGATGTCGAGGCTGCCGATCGCCACCTCGGCCTCGTTGTCGTCGACCCAGGCGACGCGGCCGCCGCATGTCGGGCAAAAGCTGCGGGTGCCATAGGAG
>NZ_RZOM01001837.1:0-523 GCF_003999175.1 Mesorhizobium sp. M7A.F.Ca.ET.027.03.2.1
GTTCTATATCGTGCTCTCGGCCTGCCTGCAGGTTGGCTACACCTTGTTTCTCGTGGCCGCCTACAGATATGGCGAACTGGGGCAGGTCTATCCGATCGTTCGCGGCAGCGTGCCGCTGCTTGTCACGCTCGGCGGGTTCTTCCTGGCCAACCAGCAGCTCACTCTGCCGCAGACCGTCGGCGTCGCGCTGGTCGCGGGCGGCATCATGGGTCTTTCTCTTGGAAGGGGCAGGGCCGCCACGACATCGATATTCTATGCATTGGCAACGGGAGCGATCATCGCCGCCTATGCGACTGTCGATGCGCTCGGCGTTCGGGCGGCGGGAAATGCCGGCGCTTACACCGCATGGGTCCTGCTGATCTACGGCGCGTTGCTGCCGGCGGCCTTCGTCGCCTGCCGTGGCCGGCTCATTGTCGATCTGCGCGCGCCTGAAACCTGGAAGGCGCTGGGCGGAGGCCTGTTTGCACTTCTGGCCTACGGTGTCGTGGTCGCGGCCTTCGCGCTCGGACCAGCAGGTCCGATC
>NZ_RZOM01001838.1:0-523 GCF_003999175.1 Mesorhizobium sp. M7A.F.Ca.ET.027.03.2.1
GAGAATGGGGCGATCCTGAATGACGACAGGTGCTGTCAACAATGGATGAGTGCTCGGCCTGAAAGCTGAGCACGCTTTATGCTCAGGCTGCTGACAAGGCCAAAGCAGCGTAAGTGCGGAGTGAAATCCAAGGTCCACATGGGTCGTCGCGCTTCCCGTGCGCCTGGGAAGGCGCCGGCCCGGCCAAGCTTTCCCAGATCGTCCGGATGGCGCACAAGATACCGGTTCAGGTCGATCGAGATGGAGGCCGAGGCGTATGCCAAGGCGGTCGACTGCCTGACGAAAGATCAGAATGCGTCGCTGGCGCTCTACGATTTCCGCCGGCAGCGAGCTCAGCTCCTGCCGGGCATCCGTGTTTACTGGCGACGAGACACAAGATGTGCCCAAATTGCCACCAGACCGTCACCTGCGATGAGTTTCGGCAACTGATTTTGTCCTTTCAATCGTCGCCACTTCCTGGCCGCGGCCAACATGGGCCACTCGAAGGCAGCAGACTGGCGGCTATATGGACGGGCTGTGAGCC
>NZ_RZOM01001839.1:0-523 GCF_003999175.1 Mesorhizobium sp. M7A.F.Ca.ET.027.03.2.1
GATAGGTCTGGGCGAAATCGCCGGCCTTGTAGGCGCCGATCAGGAAGGTCCGGTAGCCCATGTGGAAAATGACCGAGGCGATGATGTAGGGCCACACCTCCGCCTTCGGCACTTCGACGAAGGGCAGCACCACGAGTGCCGCCGCGCCCATGCCTAATGTCATCAGCGTGATCGACAGGAAGCGGTCGAGATGAACCTTGACCAGCGCATTCCAGATCGCGTGCATGGCGGCGGCGGCAAGCACTGCGAAGAAGACGAAAAGCGTCATGTGGCGATGCCGGGCGTTTCCAGGTCGATGTCGGCCCGCAGAGGGAAATGATCCGACGCAACCTCGCCGATGTCGGCACTGATCGAGCGCACGCGCCCGGCCAACATACCGCCGACGAAGCAATGGTCGAGCCGGCGTTTTGCCAGCTTGCCGTCGATGGTCTTCACATGGGTGTGGAAATCTGGAGCCTGCTCGCTAGCAACAGCGGCGGCATCGACAAAGCCGTCGAGATAGGCGGCACCCCGATGGTAGGGC
>NZ_RZOM01000183.1:0-7573 GCF_003999175.1 Mesorhizobium sp. M7A.F.Ca.ET.027.03.2.1
TGTGGAGCCTCAACAGGTTGTCCTCGGTTAGAGCGAGGCGACTGATAGGTGTTTTGGACTTTAGGCTCCCGTGGGGACGGTGCCAATTGTATCTGTGCAGCCAGACCGGCAACTCTGCGGCGCGGTGATCTGAAGTCGGATAAGCGATGGCATAAGCCCATTCGCGCAGTGCTGTCTGGATGAAGCGCTCGGCCTTGCCATTGGTCTTGGGTGTATAGGGTCTTGTCCTGACGTGCTTGAGGCCGAGATCGCGGCAGGCCTTGGCGAAGGCCTTTGATCTGTAGCAGGAGCCGTTGTCGGTCATGACGCGGGCTATCGTGACGCCGAGGCTGGCGTAGTAGGCCACCGCCGCCTTGAGGAAGGCGATGGCGCTTTCTTTTTTCTCGTCGGGCAGGATCTGCGAGAAGGCGATGCGGGAGGCGTCGTCGATGCAGACATGGACGAACTCCCAACTGCTGCCGCGCGAGCTGGCATTGCCGGTGCGCTTGCCGGTAATGCGATGACCGATGCGCTCGAAACGACCGAGCTTCTTGATATCGATATGGATCATCTCGCCAGGATGCTCGCGCTCGTAGCGTCGGATCGGCTCGGCCGGTTCGATATCCCGCAACCGCGACAGTCCGGCACGCTTGAGAACCCGGCTAACGGTGGCGGGCGAGACGCCGACCTCATGGGCGATGTGCTTGCCGGTCCAACGTTGCCGCCGCAGCGCCATGATGCGCTCGGCGATCAACGCAGCGGTGGCCTGCGGCATATGGGCGGGCCGCGAGGAACGGTCGATCATGCCGGCCCGCCCTTCGGACTTGTAGCGCTCGACCCAGCGCGCCACGATCTTGGCCGACACGCCGTAGACACGCGCCGCATGGGCTTTGGAGAAAGCGCCTTCTATCACCGACAGCGCCATCTCCTCTCGACGCAGCGGTGTGAGACGGGCATTCTTATGGATGTTCATTCGGACCCTCCGGTGAGTGCTGAAGCTTGGTAACTCCAGTCTCCCCGGTCCGGTCCGAATGGACAACCTCCCGAAAGCTCACAGCTAGTCGTGCGGTTATATAGTTTCCGAGGATGGCCCGCTTGCATACCTGCCTGCCGGTAATCTCTAACCCTTGACTTAGGGCGATGGCTATCGGTTATGCGGCTTGAAAGCGAAGAGGTGGACCCTTCGTCGAGCGCCGGTACGATATGGAGTGCTGCTCCGGGCTAATACCCATCCAGACAGAGCGGAACCTTCTATCACGTCAGACGCTCGGACAGTTGCCAAACCCCGATTTCCTGGGAACTGAATTGTGCTCGCCACCGGGTCCATTTTGCCGGCGCGTCTGTGGTGCAGGCCCCGATCAGCCTGACCAATGGCACAGGAACGCTTCTATGACCGAGCACTGCGAATTTGTCAGCTGGCGAACAATTCCTTGTAGCCGCTCGTCACCATCCAGTTCGCACGGTCGAGATGACTACGAAGCGCCTTCCTGGCGCGCTCCGGTTCAAGTGCCGGATCAATGCCGAGGATCAGTTGGGCCATTTCCTCTTCGGGCGCCTCATCGGCTGAGGCGTCCAGGAGCCTCATATAGATGGTAAAGTGCGCCCTGTCGTAGGCGGTAAGACGGTCAGACCAAGGGACTTCGTCGAGCAGTGTTGAGCTTTGAGTCCTATCTGTTCCCGTTGATTGATTCATGTCTGCCGCGAACCTCGCATGTTGATCGCTGGATCCAAGGCAGAATATCCCAAAATGGGATAATCCGAAACGGGGATTAGTCGCTGAGCCGGTCTCTACCTGCCGGTTCACCTAAATGCCCAAATCTCTTCGATCTCCCCGCCACCAGCGGTTTCTGGCCCAGTTGATCTCACTGCGCAATGTCAAAGGGCTGACGCAGGCGCAGGTGGCTGAGAAGCTTGGTCGTCCGCAATCTTTCGTGGCGAAATATGAGGGTGGCGAACGGCGTCTCGATGTCATTGAGTTTCTCGACGTAACTGCGGCCCTCGATGCTGATCCGTGTGAGATTCTGTTGAGCCTGCGCACGTAGTGGGCGCCCGCGCCCATCACCGCGCGTGCCGTGTGCCGGTGGGTCGAGCCCCGCTTTTCTTGGCTCTGGCGTCTCGACCATTCCGCTGCGCCTCCTAGCGCGTCGTTAGACTCTCGCAATTCGCTCTGTTTTGTGCCTTTCTCAGCAGGTGGCGCCGCATCCTTCTAGGCCCGCCGCGGCGTCCCGCAACCCTTAGCCAGCTGTGAGCTTTCAGTAGGTTGTCCATCCGGCCCTTCGGATGCGGTGCGGCTCAGACGGCGGACCCGTTCCTGTCATGATTCGCCGCCGCACCCATTCCTGGGAAGCAGCCATTGGCGAGCGGAGGACAAAATGATGAGACAGCGAAGCGCTGGGCCATCCGCGCTGTGGTGATACGTCGATGCATGGCGGTTGCGCGACTTCGTTGCTTGAAGCGAAGCGACCGCACCGCCCATTTCGTCAACTGGCGAACAAATCCTTGTAGCCGCTCGTCACCACCCAGTTTGCACGGTCGAGATGACTGCGAAGAACGTTGCGTGCGCGCTCAGGTTCGCGTGCCGGATCAATGCCGAGGATCACTTTGGCCATTTCCTCTTCAGTGGCGTTGTCGGCCGAGGCGTCCAGGAGCCTCATATAGGTTGTAAAGTGGTCCTTGTCGTAGGCTGTAATGCGGTCCGACCAGGGGACCTCGTCGGCGAACGGCGTGTTCGATCTGGGCTGCAACATCGCTAATTCTATCTCCGGCCAATGGACCCGCGAAGCCCTGTGCCTGCTAAATGTGGATTACATATTATAGTTGATAAACTCAAGCCGCCTAAACCGCTGGCTTGCGTGCATGGATATGCGCAAGTTGGTCGGACGGAATGTGCAGAGGATCAGGCAAAGGAAGCGCCTGACGCAGGAGCAGCTTGCGGAGATTTCCGGGTTCAGTCAGCAGTACATCAGCGGCTTGGAGAAAGGCCGAAGAAATCCGACAATTATCACGATCTATGAACTGGCATTGGCCCTCGGCGTCAGCCACATGGATCTGGTTCGGCCCGACAAACAGGCATGATACACCCGCCCTCCAAGTAGCTGGCCGCCTGATGGCGCGCGCCGGGTGCTCGTGAACCCAGGCTTTTCTTAGGGTCCCCCGGCAGCCCCTGCCATTTGGCTCGCCCTGGCCCGGCGCACCCTATTGGACAGTCGGCCGCTGCGGTTTTTGTCAGCCTTTCCTGGGGCGGTCGGCATTGCCTTTTAGGCCCGCCGCGGCCTCCCGCAACCTTCGCTCTCGCTTCAGGTCCTTCTCTTGGTTACGATCCTTCGGATGCGGTTCGCCTCTTTCAGCGGGCCTAATCGCTTTCTGCCGCCCACCCCACGGGGACAGCCACGCGAGACTAGTATGGAGCGTTGCGGTTAGCGCACGAACAGCAAAGGAACTGAAAAAACAGGCAACTGTCGAAGCATGGCTGAACCAGCCATCGTGTCGGCATCTTGGAGCCGCGTGTTCGCCTTGAGGCCCTGCCGGTAGGATCCCTGCAGTTGAAGTCATTGTCGGCATTCTGACAACAATGGACATGAACCGCCGAACTATCAAGGCGACCAGGTTGTTGTCTAGCAATGGTTTTCCGAATCGGCACGGCACTTGCGTTACCAAAAACAAGTACGCCGCGGCACGGATCGCCCAAGAGGCTGAACGACCTGATCTGTTTGACCCTCGCAGCAGGGGTGGATGGCTAACACAAAGGAAACTTTGAAGGTGGACGTTTTCGAAAGTTCTCCAATACCTGTCAGGAAAACACGGACGCCATCTTTCTCGGTGGATCTAGCCTTGCTGGGAGTCGCATTCGTTTGGGGGGCGAGCTATCCGGTCGGGAAAGGCGCACTGTTCTACGCGCCGGTTTCGATACTTGTTCTTTATCGCTTCCTGATTACTACGATCATTACGGCAGTGGCTGCAAGACATGAGATCGCATTGGTCTCCTGGGGCGATTTCATCCGCGGCTTCGCATTGGGAACAATACTTTTTTGCATCTTTATTGCTGAAACTTACGGCGTTGCATCGACAAGCGCAATGAACACGGCCTTGATCATATCGCTTTGTGTGATTTTCACGCCGAGCATCGACTATGGGCTATCACGGCGACTTCCACCTACGGGCATTTTGGCAAGTGCTGCCATAGCGTGCATCGGTGTCGGCATTCTCACTGGCGGGATCAGCAGGTTCAGCCCGGGTGACGCGCTTGTCTTGGGGGCCGCGATTCTGCGAGCGGTTATGGTCGTTTCCACCAAACGCCTTCTGGCCGGCCGGCAGATTTCATCTGCAGCCCTGACGGCCATCCAAGGATCGACGGTGGCAACACTTACTTTCGTTTTGGCCGTCGCTCAGTTCGGAATTTCAGGCCTTGTTGTGAGGGCCACCCTTCAGTTTTGGGGCGCTGTTGCCTTCCTTGCACTCTTCTGCACCCTCGCTGCATTCTACATTCAAAATGCCGCAGTGAGAAAATCCACACCGACACGGGTTGGCTTCTTGATGGGAACAGAACCTTTTTTTGGTTTCGTTCTAGCGCACCTTCTTCTGAATGAGCCTTTGACAGTACCGAGCTTGATAGGCGCAGGCCTCGTCCTCGCTGCGACGTTTGCTGGCATCTGGTTTGAGAGCAGGACATCCAAATGAACCCCATCTTGGCTTCCACCAAACCCGCCATCGGCGGCATTTCGAGTTTTGAAGATCTGGAGGCTTTTCCGGACCGAACCGCACCAGTTGCAACCATGTTCAGCGGCGGTCTCGACAGCACCTATCTTCTCTACAAGCTGCAAAGCCTTGGCTTTGCGAACATTGAAGCTGTCGCAGCGGATGTCGGAACGCGCATCGATCAGCCTTTGTTGGAACGGACGGCAGCCATGTTCGGCGCGCGCTTTGTCTGCCTCGAAGGGCGGGATGCCTTTGTCGAACAAGGCGTGAAATCAGCCATTCGAGCCCACGCCAAGTACCTTGGCATCTATCCGTTGAGCAGTTCGTTGAGCCGTCCCATAATCGCATCTTTGGTTGTTAATCATGCTAGGTCAATCAACTCACGGCTGGTTCTTCATACAGCAAACCTTTCTCAAAACAGTCTTCCGCGCCTTAACAATAGCATTAAGCGCTCAGGATTTTCCGGCAACTTCGGCAGTCCGTATGAATGCTCTGTGATATCCCGACAACAGAAGACCTCCGACCTGTCCAAGTGTGGAGCGACTTTTGTGGCGGACCGCACGTGGAGCGCGGACGAAAACCTCTGGTGTCGGGAATTCGAGTCGGGGCCTTTGGAAGATCCCGAGAACTTTTCCATCCCCGAGGAGGCATTTGCTTGGACGCGCCACATTCCCGCAGAGCAGCCGGTAGAGATCAAACTCGGGTTTGCAGACGGAAGTCTCGTGTCAATTGATGACCGTGATGTTGCATTGGTCGACGCAATCCCGTTCCTGAATAACACGGTCGGCAAATTCGGGCACGGCCGCTTTGTCGGGCTTGAACACATCACAACCGGCCAAAAGGTTCTCGAAGTCCGCGAGGCCCCTGCCGCGGCCATTATCTTCGACGCGCTGCGTCACCTCGAAACCGCTTCTCTTGACGTGGCATCAATCGTTTTGAAGCAAGGGCTTGAGCAAGCCTGGTCCCAAGAGGCGGTTTCAGGTGCATGGGGCAGTACTATTCACCAGATGTGCGAACGGGCCATTGCATCCGCCCTCGAGGGCGTTAGCGGGAGCGTCAGCTACATAGTCGATCACACACGCTTTTTACCTCGGTCGATCCGAGCCAGGACGCCGAGATACATTAGGGACCGCGACCTTTGGGAATACCAAGCCGCAACCCACATAGCGTTGTCCAAAGCGTTCCGTCCTCGCCAAGTCACCAAAAGGGAGACACCCGTGGAAAACAACGCACCCCAGGCGCCGGCCAACCTCAGTCAACAATGCACTGACGGTCTGGTGACAAATGGATGGTGGTTTTCAAAAGGCGAGCGCGCCGAAGCCTGCTTTGGCATCGAAATTGATGCAGCCTGGAAGAACTTTGCTGACCATTGGAATCGACTTCTTCTCGATGAATACATGCGTGACGGCGGAACATATCGTTACCGGCGCTATAGCGCTTTTGAATATGACGCGACTGACGGAATCTTTAGGCTCCTACCCCACGCCCCCTACGAACAATCAAAAAGTGTCAATCATCTGAATGGCGGCTTCAAGCGCCACTTCGAGCCCCTTGAAAACTCCTTTATAGACCATCCCGTCTTAGAAAAGATTCTGACAGGTTTCTGCAGAATTCTATGTGAAGCCGCCCGACATGATCGTTGGAATATCAAGATCCATCCCTACCGGATTGTCGCGCGCGATGGTGTAAATGGCAAACCGGCACCCGAGGGCCTTCACCAGGACGGGGTGGACTTCATTGCTTGCTATATGATTGGGCGGGTCAACGTCACCGGCGGCATGAGCATGATCACCGACGCCTCAAAGGAGTTCCTCGGCGAGGTCGAAATGAACTCCCCGAATGATTTTGTGATCTGCAACGACCGCGAAACCTTTCACGATGTATCGTCGATTGTGGCCGAAAACCTGAAAATGCCGTACGCTTATCGCGACGTCCTTGTGATCGCCTTCGAGAAATTATAACGCTCAGCGCGCCGAGAGCATTTTCAACAAGGTTCAATACTGCTTGGTATCCTCTCGGGTGTTCCTGGTGCGGGAACAATGCAGGATTAATTTCTTGCATCTAAACACCTAGATAGCAGTTTCGCCTCTCTGGTATGATGGTTTTTGGCCTCGCGGATCTCGCGTAATACGAATGACCGTGGACACCCCCGATCTTCGCAAGAAAGTGAGAAATTATCCTCATGCTGTCCGACGAGGTGGTCTGCGGCTTCGGAGGCACCGGGAACTGGTTTGGTAGCCAGACATTTGGGATGGAACCGGACATGCTCTCGATCGCCGGGGGGCTTTCATCCGGTCACCTGCCCATTGGCGGCGTCATTATCTCGACAAGATTTATCAATGCGCCGCTGACGAGGCCCACAAGGTCGGCGTGTTCGGTCACGGTTTCACCTACTCCGGTCATCCGGTGATAGCGGCCGTCGCCGCCGAGGCGATCAGGATCTACAGCGAGATCGATTTCGTGACCCAGGCGCGTCGTCTCGGCGATCACTTGCATGGAGCCCTCGCGGACGCGCTCGGCGACCATCCGCTTGTCGGTGAAGCCCGCGGCCGCGGCTTCATCGCGGGGGTTCAGATCGTCGAGGATCGTGCGCCCGTCGCGTCTTCGCGCCCGAGCTGAGGATCGGCGATGTCGAGCGGCGGTGCCGCGAGCACGGCGTCATGATCCGCAATATGGGAGACGTGCTTGGAATCTGTCCGCCCTATATAATCACCGAAAGCGAGATCGACCCCTTGGTTGACGGCATTCGTTCTGCACTCGACGGCGCCGCTGCTGCGAATTCCCGGGTCGGTCGGGTGGCATGAGTTCCAGCATTAAGACCGACTGCTTCACTTCAGTGGATATTATCGAGCAAACGCTCACCCGAGGGGTGCACTTCATCCGTGTCCGGTACAAAACG
>NZ_RZOM01001840.1:0-523 GCF_003999175.1 Mesorhizobium sp. M7A.F.Ca.ET.027.03.2.1
CTTGCAGCAGGGTCTCGTATGGGTTCCGATGAATCCACTGTTGATCGGCCCAGCGCTCGATCACGCTGTAACGCTTGTAAAGCCGACCCTGGCGATCTGCGATGTCGATCTGCTTGAAACGCTCGCATCCTGTGAGTTCCGACCAGCTCTTGGGGTTATCAACCTTCCCGACACCCTGACGGCGCTCGACGGTCGCGATCGGCTGGAACCTGCTCCGCAAGACTGTGCCGCGCTGATGTTCACATCTGGCACGACGGGCCCCGCCAAAGCGGTGATGGTCACTCATACCATGCTCGAACTGGCGGCCAAAGCCGTGATCAGATGCGCTGATGCGCGAGAGGGCGACAACTTTTACGTCTGGGAGCCCTTTCATCATATTGGCGGTGCGCAAGTGCTCTTTGTGCCTTTGTTCTCGCAGGTCGTATTGACGTTGCGAAATCGCTTCAGTGCGTCTCGTTTCTGGCAGGAAGTCAGTGAAGCCGGCTGCACGCATATTCATCATCTTGGCGGTATCATCCAGATT
>NZ_RZOM01001841.1:0-523 GCF_003999175.1 Mesorhizobium sp. M7A.F.Ca.ET.027.03.2.1
CCCACAGCCCATTCCACAGGCCAACGATTGCGCCAAGTACAAGAGCGGCAAGAATGGTGACCGGAGCAGGCAATCCCGCCCAGGATTCCATGAGCGCTATCACGGTGGCGCAAAGGCTCAGGAACGAGCCGACCGACAGGTCGATTTCGCCCTGCGCAATGATGACAAGCATGCCAAGCGCGACCATGGCCGTCACCGAGGTCTGGCGCATCAGGTTGATGAGGTTGCGATCGCTGATGAACACGCCGTCGGTCGTGATGAAAAGAATGAGCCAGACCAGGCCGACCGCCAGCAGCAAACCTCCAGCTGACCGCGCCTGATGCAGCAACCTGCGGCGACGGCCCGTCTCGGCGCGTTCTACCTTGAGTTCAGCAGGCAAGGCCTGCGGGTCTGAGGCTTCGTAGGTCAATGCAGCCCTCCCCCAACGGCAAGAACAGTCAATTGATGCTCGCTCATTCCCTGAGTATCCGCAATGGCGTCCTGCCTTCCGTCACGCAAAACCAGCACGCGACTGGTCAAAGTC
>NZ_RZOM01001842.1:0-519 GCF_003999175.1 Mesorhizobium sp. M7A.F.Ca.ET.027.03.2.1
TTCCTGGTACGAGGACACGGCGGGACCGAGGCCCGAATATCCCGGACTGGATGGCGACCGGACATGCGATGTCGTCATCATTGGTGGCGGCTTCACCGGGCTGTCGGCGGCGGCGCATCTGGCCAAGGCAGGCACCAATGTCGTGCTGATCGACGCGTACCGCTTCGGCGATGGCGCCTCCGGGCGCAATGGCGGGCAGCTCGGCACCGGCCAGCGCGCCTGGGCCGAGGACCTGGAATCCGAGTATGGCTTGGCCCGCGCCAAGGCGCTGTTTGATCTTGCCGAAGAGGCCAAGGCGCATCTCCTCGAATTCACTGCCGCCAACCAGATCGATATCGACTATATGCCGGGCCAGCTCTCGGTGGCGCACAAGCCCCGCTATGTCGACGACTACAAGGCGCATGCCGAGATCATGGCGAGCCGTTTTGCCTACCCGCATATCTCGTTCATGGATGCCAGGGAGACGGCGGAGCGGTTGGGCTCGGCCGCCTATTTCGGCGGCACGCGCGACACCGGCAC
>NZ_RZOM01001843.1:0-519 GCF_003999175.1 Mesorhizobium sp. M7A.F.Ca.ET.027.03.2.1
GCCCTGGCTTCCATCAGCCAAGCCGTAGCGATCATGAGTATTTATCACAATACAAAAAGAATATCAAAATATAAAAAGATAACTGTTGTAGTATCCAATCTGGTCGCTGCATATGCGGAGGATAATCGATGCTGAATAAAAAAATAGCGATCCCACGCAGAGGTTTCTCAGCAAGCGAGTTCCAGTCCAGGATTGTGAGGCTGCAAAAATTGATGCGAGACAAGCAGATTGATGCGTGTCTCTTCAATACTGAATCCGAAATTTACTATTTTTCAGGTTTCAACGAGGCGATATGGTTGAGCCCGACCCGACCGGTATTCCTGATCGTCCCGATAGAGGGTGATCCGGTTGCGGTCGTTCCAAAAATTTGCGCCCATGGTTTTGACAAGTCGATCGTGCCGGACGTGCGGACATGGGCGTCGCCTTGCCCCGATGACGAGGGGGTCACGCTGCTTGCCAGGGCGATCAGAGAGTTGGCGACAAAGTCACGACGAGTGGGACTGCCGCTCGGTCCCGAGA
>NZ_RZOM01001844.1:0-518 GCF_003999175.1 Mesorhizobium sp. M7A.F.Ca.ET.027.03.2.1
TGCCTGCGCGGGTCGAGAACGCGGCCGGCAAGCAACGCGGCCAGCACGTCACGCGTCTGGACGACGCCGACCATGACGTCGACGCCGCCGTCGCCTGCCGGCAGGCGCGAATGCTGGGTTTCCATGAGCAGCTTGCGGATGGCCGCCTCGTCGGATTGCAGATTGATCCAGTCTACTTCGGTGCGCGGCGTCATCACCGCGCGCACGGCGCGGTCGCCAAGCCGCATGACGCCGGCGATCATGCGCCGCTCGTCGGATTCGATGGTGCCGTGATGCTCGGCCTCGGCGACCAGCATCTTGATCTCCTCATCGGTGACCTTCTCCTCGCTTTCGCCGCGCTGGCCGAGCAGCCACAGGATGGTGCGGCCGGAGAAATCGAGCAGGAAGACCAGCGGCGCCGAGACGGTGGCGAGGATGGTCATTGCCGGAGCGACCCTGGCGGCGACCCGCTCGGGGTCACGCAACGCGATCTGCTTTGGCACCAGTTCGCCGACGATCAGCGAGAAATAGGTGATGAT
>NZ_RZOM01001845.1:0-518 GCF_003999175.1 Mesorhizobium sp. M7A.F.Ca.ET.027.03.2.1
CCTGGTGCCGGAAGACCGCAAATCCGAAGGCCTGTTCCTGAAACTGTCGGGCAGCCAGAACGCCACGCTGCCGGTGATATCGCGCTTCACACGGCTAGGCCTTGTCGACGCGCAGGCTGAGACCCGCTCCGTCGAGGCGGCATTCGCCACTGTCGAGGTCGACCGTCGGGCGCTGTGGACGCGGGCCGGTGCGTTTTCCGGCGGCAACCAGCAGAAGATCGCCATCGCCAAATGGCTGGTGGCGCAGAGCCGCATCCTGCTGTTGTTCGATCCCACCCGAGGCATCGACGTCGGCACCAAGCACGAGCTTTATGTGATGATGCGAAATTATGTGGCTTCGGGCGGTTCGATCCTGCTGCACTCGACGGAGATCCCCGAACTCGTTCACCAATGCGACAGGGTCCTGGTCCTCTATGACGGGCGCATCGCCGCCGAACTCGAAGGCGACGCCATCACCGAACCGGCCATCATGCGCCCGGCGCTTGGCCATGCCGGGGAAGCCGCCGCATGAGCAGCGC
>NZ_RZOM01001846.1:0-517 GCF_003999175.1 Mesorhizobium sp. M7A.F.Ca.ET.027.03.2.1
GGTCTGCATTGCGGGCGGTCCCCCTGAGCTTGACAGGGGTTATGTTCCAGATCGCCTCGAGCTTTTCCGCGCGGGTCATGCTGTCGCTCGCGCCGGTCTCGTGGGCGATGATGGCGGCGCGCATCTTGTCTGGCGACTGCCGATCCGTGAGATCGCAGAAGCCATGAAACCAGCGCTCGCCGCCCCGGATCCGGATCGCCAAGAATACGCTGGTCACGTTGCCCGCCTTATACTCCGACATTCCGAGCATGCCGGTGCGCATGAAGAGCGGCGGCAACAAATCTAGCATGAAGTGGTATTCGGACGCGGTGATCTCAAACCACTCGGCTGAATAGGGAGTGCCGGAATTGGGATCGATGCCAGGAGTGTCTTTGTGACGGCTGAACAGTTGGAACATCTGCTCTCGGGTGGCGACGCCGTCGAGCACCTTCCTGAAGGGTGGATGTGCGGTCATAAGGTTCTCATGAAGGCAAGTCGGCCACGCGCGGCATCGCCGCGCCATGGCAACTGCTTGCTG